>JBCDHV010000429.1:0-3874 GCA_038749615.1 Bacteroidota bacterium | reverse complement strand
CCTAAATCCGGCACGTCCGGATATCCGTGACGATGATGCCTTTCGCACCGAGGTCGGCGAGGCGGTCCATGATTTCGTTGACGCGGTGCTGCTTCGCCATAGCTTTGACGGCGACCCATCCTTCACGGCTGAGTGGAGCCACGGTCGGCGCTTCGATTCCTGGCGTTACGGCGGACGCCTCATCGAGCAAGGCCGCCGGCATGTCATACTCGACCATCACGTAGTCCCGCGCGACGATGATGCCGCGCAGCCGTTCCACGAACCGGGTCACCTTGAGGTCGTCCAGAGCTGCCGTGGTGCGGCCGATCAGCACAGCCTCGGACTCGACGATGGGATCGCCCACGCGTTTGAGGCCGGCTTCATCGAGCGTGCGGCCCGATTGCACCACGTCAGCGATGGCATCGGCGACGCCGAGCTGAATCGAGATTTCCACCGCGCCATCGAGCCGAACGACCTGAGCCTCCCGCCCTCGCTTGCGCAAGTCTTGCCGGACGAGGCTTGGGTAGGACGTTGAGATGCGGTGCACTGGAGAGAACGTGGCCGGCGTCAAGTCGCTGTCTTCGGGGACAGCATAGTAGAACTTCGAACGCCCAAAGCCCAGCCTGAGCAGTTCCTCGACATCTACCTCGCGCTCCATGACCAAGTCCCGGCCTGTGACGCCAAGATCAATGATCCCGTTGGCAACATACACAGCAATGTCCCGAGGCCGCAGAAAGACGAATTCGATCTCGTGCTGCGCGTCTCGCACCACCAACTCCCGGCTGTACCGCCGGCATCGGTAGCCGGCCGCCCGGACGAGGTCTACGGCATCCTCAGAGAGTCCGCCTTTGTTCGGAAGTGCGATTTGGAGCATGGGGGTGGGTCGGTTGGTAGGTGGGGCGGTGGGCAAGGCTGGCTTTGGACGGCCTTCAGCAATCTAGACGCTTACAAAAGATCGGACGGGTGGAGGATGGCTCAGGGCTACCAGAAAACATCCCTGTCCACCAGCCCACCGACCAACCCGCCCACCTACAAGTGCTTGTATACGTCTTCGAGCTCGAGCCCGCAGGCGAGCATCATGACCTGGGCGTGGTACAAGAGCTGGGCGAGTTCTTCGGCGGTTTCTTCCTTGGATTCGTACCGGGCTGCCATCCAGGACTCGGCGGCTTCTTCGACGAGCTTCTTCCCGATGAAATGCCGGCCTTGCTGGAGCGCCTTGACCGTTCCCGAATTCGGATCCTGCCGGCGGGCTTTGTCTTGCAGCTCAGCGAAGAGCGCCTCGAAGGTTTTCATGACGGTCGGTTTTTGGCGGGGCTGGGGAGCAGGGAGGCACAGGGTCTGAGGGGCAAGGGGTCTAAGGGGCAAAAGGCTGGAACGTAGATTCGTGCGCCAGGCGACGCCCTAGCCCCTCCTCCCCTCTGCACCGAATCAGGGCTACGCGACCACGCGTGGGGGCAACACGGCGTCCCTCGGGCCGGCGATCCGTTGCATGGCAAACTTCACCCACGTGTAGCGGACTTTCGACGGGAGGCTTTCCCAGAAGTAGCGCGTGCCCGGAGACGTAGCGAAGCTCGGCTCGAAGTAGCAGTTGATCGTGCAGCCGGCGCAGGAGCGATGCCGGCCTTCCATCTTGCGGTGCCGGTCCACCACCTCGCTGTGCCAGAGGTCGTAGAGTTGGGCCTTGATCTTGATGCGTTCGAGGCCGGCGTGGTAGCAGGGCAGGACGATCTCGTTGAACGGCGAGATCACGACGCTCGTCGAGACGGCCTTGCACACGGGGTCATTAATGTCATTACCGCCCCGGGAACGCAACGTGAGGAAGGCAGGATTCAGGTAGGTGTACGGCTTTTTGGCGAAGTCTCGCACACGCTGCATCACCTCATCGGCCAACTGACCGCCGAGATCGTTGTATTCGAACAGTGGATTGATGAGCAGCACGAGCTTATTAGGCCGGCTGATCGTCTCGTAGATCACGTCGAGTTGGTCGACGTTCTCGTTGGTCACGGTGAAGAGCAGATCCGGCCGTTCACCCAGGCTGAGGGCCACGCGGATGCTCTCCATGAGCTTGTCGAAACATCGGACGCCGCGGGAGGTGTTGTGGGCTTCGGGATCAGCCGAGTCAATGCTGAAATGCAGGAGATCGACCTTACCGGCGAGGTCTTTGGCGCGTTTGGGATAGAGCAACCCATTGCTCGTCACCGTCGTAAGCAGGCCGTGCTGCTTGGCCATTTGGAGCAGATCCGGCAGCTTCCGGTGCAGCAGCGGTTCTCCTCCCGTAAAATCAACGATCCGCACGCCCAAGCGCTTCAAGTCGGCGAGATTGCGCTCCGCATCCTCCAGCCGGATCATCGGCGAAGGCTGCTCCCAGATGTCGCAGAATCCGCACTTTGCGTTGCACCGATACGTCACGTAATAATTGCAGAGAACCGGCACGATCGGATCTGAAATTGGGGATGTGGAGTTTCCGGGCCTAAAATCCGTAACGTCCGGTCATCCTGAGTCGTAAACACATTGTCGAAAGAAGGGCGGGACGCAAGTCTACGAACTGGGCATGACAGCCGCCCTATCGTTCTCGGTCCTGTCCCGAGTGTTCAAGATCCGCTCCTCGACTCCAAGTTTCATCTGCCCGAACCCTCTTCACCCCGTCTGACCACATTAGGTTTAACCACATCCCTCATGCTTCCACGCCTCCTTGCCCTCGCCGTCCTGTTCGCTGTTTTTGGCTGTAGCGAGCCGGCTGAGACGACTCAGGTTCAAGGTGTCCTCAACGCCTCGGCCTTGCAGCAAGAAACCGTCATGCCGGCCGGCACCGACCTTGAGCTGCCGCCGCGTGACTACAGCGAGCCACGCCCGAGCCCTAACGCCGAAACCCGCCTGACCATTGGCACGACGAACGTCATCATCACCTACGGCCGGCCCGGTGTCAAAGGCCGCACGGTCTTCGGCGAGTTGGAGCCCTGGGGCGAAGTCTGGCGCGCTGGTGCTAACGAAGCCACCGTCTTCGCCGTCGATGGCGACGTGACGATCAACGGGCAGCCTCTCGAAGCCGGCGTCTATGCCCTCTTCATGACGCCGAACGAATCGGGGGCCTGGACGGTGCACTTCAATAGCGTCGCCAACCAGTGGGGCGCGTTCCGCCGGGATGCAGCCGAGGATGTCCTCGTCGTTAACGCCGAGCCGATGACCGCTCCCAGCATGGAATGGCTCTCCTACACTCTGACGCCCACCAGCATGACCGCCGCGGAGGCCTCCTTGCATTGGAGCACCACGAAAGTCCCGTTCACAGTCGCTGTCGCCTCTTAGCGTGGTTTGTGGGTGCGTAGTATGTGGTGTGTGGATGCGTGGTGCGTAGTCTTGTAGGGCACGTCTGGAACTCATAGACCTCACATCCACTCACCACGCACTACGCCAATGCTTCAGCTTCAACACGGCAGCGCCCGCTGCATGATCTGGTGGGCAGACCCGCCTGAGCCAGGTGTGGGGCGCATCGGAGCATACGAGGCCGAGACGCAGGCCGATGGCGTGGCTGTGTTGCTCGATGCGGTAGAGCAGCTTCGAGCGCGCGGCTGCAGACGGATTGTCGGGCCGATGGACGGGTCGACGTGGCACGCCTACCGCTTCGTTACGGACCGCACTGGCGATGCAGAAACTGAGCGGCCGGCCTTCGCAATGGAGCCGTGGCAACCGGCAGTCTATCCTCAGCACTGGGAAGCCGCCGGCTTCGCGCCCGTCGCCGAGTACGTCTCCGCGTTTGCGCCCGATCCGTCCCGGCGCGATCCCCGCCGTGCAGCTTTGGAGCAACGCGCCGCAGACGCCGGACTCCATCTCGCACCCATGGAGGATGTTGAGAGCGCACTGGCCTTCATCTACCGTGTCAGCCTCGCGAGCTTCGCGG
>JBCDHV010000428.1:0-3882 GCA_038749615.1 Bacteroidota bacterium | reverse complement strand
CTTTGCCGAGACGCTGTTGCCCGGATGGTCCGCGGAGAACGTGCAGGCCGTGGAGCAGCTCTTGCCACTGATCGCGCTCGTCGTGTTGCTCGAAGTCCCGTCGTGGCCGTTTGACAACCTGATGTTGGCCTCCGACCGGCAGGTGGACGCCGCGTGGTTTCAGATCCTGACGAGTCTGACGCGGTTCTTCGGGCTTCTCGGACCGTTGTGGCTCGGGTATGGCCTCGTCGTCGGGATGTGGGGGCTCGTGGCGTACGCTGTCACGCGGTTCGTCGGGGCGTTCTGGTGGACGCTTCGGGTGTTGCCTCCGAAGACCGAACCGCTACCAGCCGGCTTCGCGAAAGAGCAAGTCCGGTTCTCGGTACCGCTGGGATTGAGCAGCGTCGTCGGGCGGTTCAACCGGCAAGTCGACAAAATCGTCGTCTCGGTCTTGCTCACCGCGACGGCACTGGCCGAGTACAACGTGGGCGCGCAGGAAATCCCGCTCGTCACTGTCGTGCCGGCAGCCGTGGCGAGTGTGCTCATCAGCAAATACGTCCAACTCGAACGCTCTCAGGAGCGGAAGGCGCTGATCGGGTTGTGGTATCGGGGCATCGAAAAGACGACGCTGTTGGTAGTGCCGGCGACCGTCGGATTTATCGCCGTGGCGCAGGACTTTTTGCCGACGCTCT
This sequence comes from Bacteroidota bacterium, assembly GCA_038749615.1. Classification (GTDB taxonomy): domain Bacteria; phylum Bacteroidota; class Rhodothermia; order Rhodothermales; family DATKEJ01; genus JBCDHV01. The sequence goes on along the minus strand of JBCDHV010000428.1, from coordinate 3,211 downwards.
TCGGTGCCGGCTACGAGGCGGCCATCGTGCCGTTTCAGATCTACAGCCTGATCGTGCTGCACCGGGTGACGCAGTACGGCAGCATCCTCCAGGCCTTTGGCGACACGAAGGGCATCCTCCACCTGACGCTCGCGCTCCTGAGCCTGAACCTCGCGCTGAGCGTCCCCTTGACCCTGTGGCTGGGACTGCCGGGCGCGGCACTATCGACGTTCATCGCGAACATGATGAGTTGGTACTTGGCGCTGCGAAAGATCGGCCGCCATCTCGACTTGCCGGCGCACCGCGTGCTCCCCTTCCCGTTTTACTTGCGCGTGCTCAGCGTCGCGACGGCCGTTGGTGCGCTCGTGTGGGGGACGCGGACATACGCCTGGTCGGCCGGCCTTCCAGGGATCGATCTGGCCTGGACGGCCGGCCTGTATCTGCTGCTGTTTGCGCTCGCTGGCAGCACGGTCAGAATCATTCGAAGCGAGGACTGGGCCGCCTTGCGGCGCTGGTTGAGCATGCGGATGCTGCGCCGGCCCACTCAGTGACACCGCCTTCCTAGCCGAGTAGCACGAGGCGCTGGCTCTCGTCGAACTGCTCCCCGCGCAGCCGCACCAGGTAGACGCCGGCTGGCAGATCCGCACGGTCGATCTGGAATTCGTGCGAGGTCCCAGCCGCTACCGTCCCCTGGTAGATCTGTTGGACGAGCCGGCCCAACTCGTCGAAGACGGCTAGGTCGATTTCTTGGTCGCGCGAGACGCTCACGCGCAGCGTGGTCTTCTGGGCGAACGGATTGGGATAGGCTGCGCCGAACAGGTGCGTACCCGGCACACCGACCTCCACGTTCACGATCGGGCTGTACGCAAACGTGCCATCGAAATCGACTTGCTGAAGGCGAAAGGCGTGCGTTCCAGGGCTCAGCTCGGACGTGAGGAAGCGGTAGGTCTGCCGTTCTGTCGTCGTGCCGGCTCCATCGACGAACCCGAGCAGGTTCCACCCGGCACCGGAACCAGATCCATCGATCTCACCGGGCCGATGCTCGACCCAAAAGCCGGCGTTGTCCATTTCCCCGAGTGTCGACCACGCTAGCGAGACCTGCTGCTCATCGGTCGTTCCGATGAACTCAGCGAATTGGACCGGCAGCGGCGTAGACAAGTCGAAGACACGCACGTGCCCGGCGGCCGAGCCGTTCCCTCCATTTTGAGAGGCACCGACAGCCAGGGTGTTGCCATCGCCGGACAGAGCAACCGCATCGCCAAACCGGTCTCCGCCGAATTCGCCGTCCACATCGACTCCTACCTGGGTCCACGTTCCAGCAACGAGTTGATACACGCGAGCATGACCTGACCCGCCCCCACCTCCGGCATTCAACGGGGCTCCGATAGCCACCCGAGAGCCATCGCCGGATATCGACACCGAGAATCCGGATTCATCTCCACTTGCCTCGCCGTCGATGTCGACTCCGACTTGCGTCCACACGCCCGAGCCAAACTCGAAGACGCGGACATGGCCGGCATTCCCTCCGTTGTCGCTATTTCGGTTGGCACCAATGGCAACGCGCGAGCCATCGGCCGACAGCGAAACCGACTGGCCGGCGCGGTCACTGCTTCGTTCGCTATTGATGGTGCTGCCCAACCGGGTCCACGCCCCGCCTATCAGTTCGAAGACGCGTACGCTGCCCGAAAACGAAGACGAGAAAGGCGTTCCCACAGCGACCCGCGTCCCATCCGACGACAGCGACACGGCCGTACCAAACCGGTCCAGGAAGGCTTCCCCATCAATGTCACCGCCCACTTGCGTCCAGGAGCCGGCTACGAGATCGAACACCCGGACGTGCCCGGCCGAAGCAGCAGTCCCGTCGTTCGCCGTAGCGCCAACGGCAACCCGGCTCCCATCCGACGAGAGCGAGACCGCCCGGCCTGAACCGTCCCCTCCGGCCTCGCCTTCGATGTCCGCGCCCACCTGCGTCCAACTCCCACCGATGAGTTCATAGACCCGCACCTGCCCTATCCCATCGACTGTGCCGTCATCGGGACCGTTATTCTGCGGCGACCCGATGGCCACTCGGCTTCCATCAGGCGAAATCGAAACCGAGAATCCCGACTGGTCGTTGCCGGCTTCGCCATCGATGTCACTGCCCACCTGCGTCCAGCTGCTCCCGACCAGATCGAACACCCGTACGTGCCCGGCACTCGTGTCCGTGCCGTCATTCAAGTAGGCACCGATGGCTACACGGGTCCCGTCGGACGAGATCGACACCGAGAACCCTGAGTTGTCGCTGCCGGCCTCCCCATCGATGTCAGGCCCGATTTGAGACTGGGCGGAAGCCGTGCTAACAGAGACATTCAGGCCGAAGAAGAGTGAGAACAGCAGGGCGGACCAAGGGCTGTACTTCTTGGCAGAACAGAGACGATACATGGCGCTTGAGGCTACCGAAGAACCGGGAGATCCGGCCTCCGTGGTTGAAGTGGCGTGGCCAAGCGCTGTTCAAACCAGATCGTCTCTGGGGAGTTGGCCGGCATGATAACGCGCTTCATCGCATAGGTGCAACCTTGGCTGATCTGCGCTACGGGCGCCGCACGCTCCGCATTCTGCATCGGCCGGACTCCATTTCTGAAACGTCACGGATACATCGCGCGGCTTCTGCCATGTCCATTTCTATTGCTCCACGACAACGCCTCTGCTTCATGCGACTGCTTGCACTGCGGCCCCTTGCTCTCCTCTGTGGCCTTGCACTCTTATCCACGATGTCCACATCGGCCCAGACGGTGCCTGTGGATACAGAAACGAGCCAGATCTCGTACAAGGGCTCGCACTTCGTGCACAGTTGGACGGGCGTCAGCAACGAAGTGACCGGATCGTTGACGCTCGATCTCGCGGAGCCGGCCAATTCGCAGATCGAAATCGTCGCGCCGGTCGAGTCGTTTGACAGTGGCAACGGCGGGCGGGACCGCAAGATGGCTGAGTTGGTCGAGACCGAAGTGAATCCCAACGTGCGGTTCGTGTCGAACAGCATCGAAGCGGAGGCGTGGGATGGCACCGCCGGCCGCTGGATTGCACGCGGCGATCTCACGTTCCACGGTCTCACCTTTCCGGCCGAGATCCCCGTCGACGTGCAAGTCGAAGACGGGCAGTTCGTGGCTACCGGCTCGTTCGAGATTTCGCTCGATCAGTACGAGGTCGAGCGCCCCAAGCTGCTCCTCGCCAAGATCCGCGACACGATCGAGTT
>JBCDHV010000427.1:0-3885 GCA_038749615.1 Bacteroidota bacterium | reverse complement strand
GATGCCAATAGCGAACGAGCCGGCGACGACGTAGATCGGATTCTCGCGGGCGTAGGCTTCGCCTTGGTCGTAGTAGGCGCGGGCTTGGGCGGAGGCTTCCTGGGCTTGGTCGTTGAGCCGGCGGGAGTAGTCGGACGCGACGCGTTGCATCGTCGTGGTGCTCTCGTTGACGAGCTTTTCGACTTCGTTGGCGAGCCGGTCAGTAGCGTCTTTGAGCTGGGCGGCCGTCGCTTGAACGTCTGCTTTTGCTTCAGAGGCGGCGGACTTGGCGGCGTTGGCAGCGGATTTCTTAGCCATGAGGAGAGGGGTCGGGTGTTGAAGAATTGACTTATTGGGGCAATCCCTGTGGCTAGGAGGGGCAACCACGTACGGAAAGACTTCGATACGACGTTGCCTGAACGTAGCTTCGGGACGGCATCAGGATATGATGCTCGCACTGCTGCACGAGAACTGGGCTGCAAGTGAACTGATTCCTCCGAAGATACGTAACTCTGCGCCGTACGTTGCCTCCGCTGCCCCGATCTGCATCCAATACAGATCCCTCCTACATGCCTACGTCCAGCTCCTTCCTCCGCCTGCTGGCCTGCGCCAGCGTGTTTGCCGCATCGCTCGTCTGTGCTCAGCCGGCCTCGGAAGACCCCTCGTCCCAGTTCAACCTGGCCTACGAGCACCACGCCAACGGCTTCTACTTGCAGTCGTCTCAAGGGTTTGAGGCGTTCCGAAGTGCGTATCCTCAGCACCCAAACGCGCCTGATGCCCTCTATTACGAGGCCGAGGCCATGCTGTCGCTCGGCGCGGCCGATGAGGCTACTGCGCTCTTCACGCAGTTCGAACGGCGTTACCCTGAACATCCGCTTGCCGCGCGCGCGCGGCTTGCCCTCGGGCACTATTTCTACCAACGTGGCGATTACCAGCGGACGATCTCGACGCTGGGCGAAGTCGTGATGGAGCGGCCGGCACCCGAAGTTGCGTCGAAGGCGCTGTACTGGATGGGCCAGGCCTCGCTACGTGAGGATCGCTTCGATGCAGCCGTGCAGTACTTTGAACAGGCGGCCGAAGACTACCGCGACGCCCCGACGGCTCCCGTAGCGCTCTACGCCATCGGTCAGGCCTACGTCGACCGGGCTGAATACCGGGAGGCCGTCAGCGCGTTCGAGCGCCTGAAGGCCCGGTATCCGGATAACCCGTACGTCGAATCGCTCGGGTTGGCGCTCGCAGAGGCGTATTACGAGATCGGCGACTACCAGCGGGTGATCGACGAGATTGAGCGGCAGATGCGCCGGCTGGACGATAGCGTCAAGGACCGGGCGACGTTCCTGCTCGCCGAATCGTACAACCAGCTTCGGGATCACACGCAGGCCATCGTGTACTATCGCCGGTTCACCGAGGACAATCAGGACAGCCCGTACTACCGTCGTGCACTGTACGGCCTTGCTTGGAATTACCACTTTCAGGGCGCGTACCAGTGGGCGTACGAGCACTTCGAACAAGCGCAGCGGGGTTTCACCGACTCCCTGGCGAACCAGGCGATGTACTATCAAGGCGTGAACCTCCGCCTCTCGAACCGCCTCGACGAGGCCGCAGACACGTATGCGCAGGTCGTCCGGGTGTGGCCGAACGAAGAACTGGCAGACGACGCGCAGTTCGAACTCGGGATGATGCAGTATGAGCTTCGCCGTTGGAAAGAAGCCGGCGAGGCATTCGGGAAGCTCATCGACGACTACTCCGGCTCGCCCTATGCCGGCGAAGCGCTCCGCATGCAAGGGGAGTCGTTTGTGGCGCAGGGCAACTTCAACCGCGCCTTCGATGCCTACGATCAGGCCATCGACCGCGACGCGGCACCGGTGTCACTCCGGCAAGAGGTAGGCTTCCAGAAGGCCTGGCTTCTGTACCGGCAAGACGATTTTGCGACGGCCGGCCCGGCGTTCATGACGTTGTACGAGCAAGATTCCGAGGGCGAAAAAGCCGGCGATGCGCTCTTCTGGGCGGCCGAGAGCTTCTACCAAGCCGGCAGTTCGGAGCGGGCGATCCGGCTCTTCAACCAGTTTGTCCAGACGTTCCCGGAGCACAAGCAACGAACAGCCGCACACTACGCACTTGGATGGGCCAACTTCCGCGCCGGCCGGTTTGAGAACGCAGCGCGCCAGTACGCGACGTTCCTGCGCCGCTACCGGCCCACCCAAGAGCTCATCCCGTATGGCGACGATGCCCGGCTGCGCCTCGGCGACAGCTACTTCGCCCTGAAGCAATACGAGCAGGCAATTTCTGCCTACCGACAAGTCGAGGGTGACGACGCCGACTATGCGCATTACCGGGTGGGGCAGGCGCTGTCGTTGCTGAGCCGGCCGCAAGAAGCCATCGCCCAATTCGAGTCGATGCCGAACCGGTATCCCTACTCCGAGTGGCGGGAAGAAGCGCTCTACGCGTCGGGCTATCTCAAATTCCTCCAGCCGAACTACGAGGGGGCGATTGCCGACTACCAGTCGCTCGTGACGCGCTACCCCGCGCATCCACTCGCGCCGCGTGCCCAGTACGGTATTGCAGATTCCTACTACAACTCCGGCGATCTCACGCAGGCGCTCGGCGCGTATTCGTCCGTGCTCAACGGCTATCCGGATAGCGATCTGGTGATCGATGCCTTTGGAGGCGTGCAGTACACACTCGTGGCCTTGGAGCGTGAGGCGGCCATCGACAGCGTGCTGAACGACTTTGCAAGCCGGCAGCCGAATTCGCCCATGCTCGGGGAACTGCGCTTCCGCAACGCCGAGATCAAATTCCAGAACGCCCAACTCGAGGATGCCGCTGCCGACTTCGAGCGCCTGGTACAAGGCGGGCAACTCGGCGACCGTGCACCCGATGCGTACGTCTACCTCGGCAACGCCTTGATCGAACTCGGGCAAACCGACGAGGCCGAGCGGTACCTCAAGCAGCTCGTCGAGCGCTTCCCTGCTGCGCCGGCTCGGTTGGAAGGGCAGGCGCGTTTGGGGGCGCTGCTCCTCGAACAGAACCGCGACCAGGAAGCTCTGGCCGTCTACGAATCCTTGGACGGTGCAGCCACCGGCAACCCGCGCTACAAGGCCGAGGCGCTCTATGGCAGAGGGCTCGCTCTGCTCAGCTTGGGCCGGGCCGGTGAGGCTGAATTGCTCCTGAAAGCCGTCGTCGATGCGACCTCCATTGAAACACCTGAAGGCCTGCCGGCTCGGTTAGGGCTGGCGCGGGTCTACCAGGAGCAGGGACGCACGAGCGATGCGCTGCGGCTCTACGAAATGGTGGCCGAAGAATCGCTCGACGAGACTGGCGCGGAGAGCTTGTACCGGCTCGGGACGCTCTTGACCGAGCAAGGCCTGTTCACGGTGGCCTTGGAAGAACTGGGCAAGATGCCAGTGCTTTTTGGGGCCTACCCTGATTGGGAGGCCCGAGGATACCTCGCGCAGGGACAGATTTACGAACAACTCGGCGAAGGTGGCAACGCCGACCGAGTCTACGATCTCGTCCTGGAACGCTTCCCGGGTACCGACTTCGCCGAAGAGGCAGAGCGCCGCAAGGCCAGTCTGTGAACCGGATGATTTTATTTCCGCATCCCGACTTTTTCCGAACCGCGACGCTTCACATGGCTCGATTTCTCTCCGTACTGGCCCTGATGGCCGGCTTCGGTGCACAGGTGGCCCAGGCCCAAGCCGCGCCCGATACCCTGTTGCCTGACCTGACGCCTCAGGAAGTCGAAATCATGGGCGAGCTGGATATCGCCTTCCCGTTGCTAGAACGGCAGCCGTTGACCGGGTTCAACCCACCGCCTCAGATTTACGAGGTGCCGCGTGAGCGCCGGCCGTTCATCGGCGAGTACAAGCAGCCGGCCACCTCGCTGCCCGTGAGCCCGCTGAGCCG
>JBCDHV010000426.1:0-3936 GCA_038749615.1 Bacteroidota bacterium | reverse complement strand
GGATACGACGCGGATGTCGATCTCCACATCGAAGAGGACGAGACCAAGACGATCCGGCTCACCGTATCGGCCGACGACCTCGAGTCGCCCGTGCATTCGCTCACGGTCACGGTGAAGGGCCGCGCGTCGGCAGGCGGTGCGCCGGGCATCACGCTCGTTCGGCCCCTCTCAACGGCCGGCCCGGAGCCGGCGTTCGAGTGGGCACTGAGCCGGACGTACCGCGAACTCCGCCTCTCGGTGTGCTCGCAAGCGCCATGCGAGGCACTCGCGGACGCCGATCTGGCCTTCGCGGCTCCAAGTTCCGGCGCAACGAGTCTTGTCTACCCCACCGGCCAGACCAATCCGGTGACCGGCAATCCGACGCCGGCGCTGACGCCTGGCCAAACGGTGTACTGGCGTGTCCGAGGCAACAAGGCCACCGTCGGCGATGACTGGGAAGATTCGGCACTCGGTTCGTTCACCGTCCAGCAAAGCGTTTCGTTGGCAGCCGTGCTGGCCGTCGATGGCGTGCAGGTTTCCGATGGGCAGCAGGTGGACGTGGACGCCGGCTCGGTCACGCTGGATGCCTCGGCGAGCCCGGGCGCGGGCTTCTACCGATTCCTCGCGGACGGACAAACACTTCAAGTCGGCTACGACGCTGATGTCGATGTCCAGATCGAGGAAAACGAGACGAAGGTGATTCGGCTCACCGTAGCGGCCGATGACCTGGAATCGCCTGTTCGGTCTTTGACCGTCACGCTCACTGGTCGTCCGCCTGCCGGGGGGAGTACGGGCATCACGCTCGTTCGCCCGTTGTCGACGGCCGGCACGCAGCCTACGTTCGAGTGGCTGCTGGGGCGGTCGTACCGCGAGCTTCGGCTGGCGGTGTGTTCGGAAGCTCCGTGTGAGGCGGTTTCCGATGCAGACCTCGCATTCGCTGCCCCGAGTGCCGGCACGACGAGCCTGGCCTATCCGGCCGGCGAGACCAATCCGGTGACCGGAAACCCGACGCCGGCGCTGACGCCTGGCCAAACGGTGTACTGGCGCGTCCGTGGCAACAAGGCCACCGTCGGCGACGACTGGGAGGCGTCTGCCCTGGGTTCGTTCACGGTGGACAGTCCGGCGTTGCTGACCGCCATTCTGCGAGTCGATGGCGTGCGCGTCACGGACGGAGAACGGCTGGATGTATTCGCCGGCTCGATTGCCCTGGATGCGTCGGAAAGTCTTGGGGCGGGGTTCTACCGGTTCATGGTCGATGGCCAAACCCGCCGGCTCGGCTTCGAACCCGAGCACACGCTGACGCTGCAAGCCGGCGACACCAAGACCATCACCCTCCGCGTCTCAGCTGACGACCTCGAATCGCCGATTGACGAGCTCTCCGTCACGCTTTCTGCGCAACCTTTCCCGGAGCACGCCATCACGCTGGCCACGCCTGCCGGCTCGGTGCCGATCACCACGCCCACATTCGCGTGGCAAGGCGTCGGCACGTTCCACGAGTACCGCCTGTGGGTATGCCCGACGGACCAATGCAACACCGACGCAGACGCCACCATCGTCCATGCCGCGCCGGCTCCCGGACATTCCACACTGGCCTATCCGACCGGCCAGACCAATCCAGTGACCGGAAACGCGATCCAGCCCCTCGAACCAGGCCGGACGTATCGTTGGCGCGTCAAGGGTAACCGCTCGGCCACCGGGGACGACTGGCTGCTCTCAGCCCCGCGCACATTCACCGTCGATGCTGAAGCCGGCTCCGGGACACAACTAGCCAATTTGCAGCCGGCTGGCGTCACCGTCGACCCCGCCGGTATCGAGCTTACCTGGGCTTGCACGCACGACGGCGTGCCGTGCGAAGACGCTGTCATCGACCCTCAAGAGGAGCCCGTACGCCGGATCATCCTCTCGGATGACTCCTTCGACGACTTTGACGGTACGCTCGGATACATGGCGGCCCTGGCTGCCCACGGCCGTCTGCTTCCAGGGACGAATGAGCGGGTGCAGGTCGAGCTTTGGCTTGCCGAGGCGAGCGCACCGAACTACCGTTGCCCGCGCCCAGATGGGTACGGCGTCGGCCAAACGCTGGTGTGCACGGGCAACAACGGCGAATACATCACCAGCGCCGACCGGCCCGTCGAGGCCAGCTACCGCTGGATCAACCGCGTGATCTCCGAGGCCGGCTTGACCGGCGAAGTCGAGGTCGCACGCGGCGTGGACGACTACCTCACCTCGCCGACGGGCTTTCGGCCGCTGACGGGCGGCGTACGCGCGCTATACGACGTGCTCACCGAGCCCGATGTGTGCACGCGAGACAACCCCTGCTACATCGTCGCCGGCGGTCCGCTAAGTACGGTGGTCTCTGCCTTGCACCACGCCAAACAGGCCGTTCCAGACATCGCGCAGCGCGTGGTAGTGTCCCTCATTTCGACGGGCATCGAGTCCTCCGGCGGGCAGGTGACGAAGTTCATCGCACACGGCAAAAACATGGTCGACGATCCGTTCGGGTGGAAGGCGCTCTTCGAATCGTTTCCCGGCATCACGGTCTATCATTTTCCCACGCTCAACAACAACCAGAGCTTCATTTACGGCACGGTGTTGCCCGTCGCGGACATGCGCTGGCCGTCGTGGAGCGCGCCGGACAACGCCCACCCGGCCAACCGCATCTACCGGATGATCCGTGGATTCGAGAGCGACCGGGCGATGTGCGGCAACCAATCGTGCAAGAACGACCGTCGGGATATCCAGACCCCAAATTCAGGTACGGCCCGATGGGATTTCAACCGGTGGTACTGGTGGCAAGATGAGGCCTCGTGGCGGTCTCGCTGGTGGATGGGTGATCTCTACACCCTTGTCCCGGCCCTGATCGAGCCGGCCTCGGGGCAGTTCGATCTCGTCGAAGCTCCGCGTATCGAAGAAGGCGGATCGTGCTCGTCGAGCGCCACCTGTCACTGTCAGTCGTTCAGCAGCCGGCCGTCGGTGTGCCTCTACACGGAGCCTGGAGCCGGCCGCGCGATGCTCCGCACGTACGTGGGCAGCGTTGACACCCGGCTCATGCCGGCCCACAAGTCGTGGATCAACCGGTGGGCCACACCCCCAGCACCGCCGCCCGACGGGGGATCGAGTGTGCCCATCACGTACGATCTCGTGCTGAGTGCCGGCGCTGGCGATTTGCTCTCCGTCACCGGATTGTCTGAGCCGCGCTACGCGATCACGAGCCCATTGCCGCCCGGTGGGTCGTTCACCTGGACGGTCAAAGCCCGGCGTGATGGCGAAACGTTGGACGAAGCCAGCGCCACGTTTTCGACCGTCAGTGAAACGGTCTACGCCGCGCGCATCACCCACGCAGGCCGGCTCGTCGGCGCAGGAGAGACCGTCTACGTCGAAGCCGGCAGGCCTCAGGTGTTCTCCGGGATTTTGAGTAGCGGGCAGCCCGTACGCTTCGCCTGGTCGGAGTCGGGCACGACGCTCGGAGTCGCTCCCGACTTGGACCGCACGTGGGTTGAGGCCGGCACGCACACGCTCCGGTTGCAAATCGGCGATCAGAGCCAATGGAGGCACGAGACGGAGATTACGGTCGAGGTCATCGAACCGACGCTTCAGGTGACGAATTTGCTACCCAACGAAGTCTTCGACGAACCCACCGCCGGCACGACGCTTTCGTGGAAAGTCTTCGCCAACAGTGGCGGGGGCGGTACCTGTCAGGCTGATGTTGCAGTGACGGATCCGCAGCCCATCGATGCGTCGCACGAGGCGGCAAATACCCTCACAGCGAGCTTTACGGTAGCTGGCAGCGCACGCCTGACAGCCGGCACGTCGGTGCGCCTTGTGCCCGGGATGCGGGTACCGGCCGGCACGCGTCTCGATGCCTGGATCGAAGGCTGCACAGAAGGCCCGAATCTCTCTGTGGCTGGGGTGGAGCAAACTGCGAACTACGCCTACGACGTGATGGTTTGGTCCGAG
>JBCDHV010000425.1:0-3956 GCA_038749615.1 Bacteroidota bacterium | reverse complement strand
TCGTCGCAGTTGGCCTTGCCGATCAATACCGCGCCGGCTTCCCGGAGGCGTGTCACCGCCGTGGCATCGTAGAGCGAGGTAAAGTCCGCCAACATCCGCGACCCGCAGGTCGTCTGTTGGCCCTCGACGCAAATGACATCCTTGACGGCCACGACCAAACCATGCAACGGCAACAGCGTGCCAGCGGCCTGCATGTCGTCGAGCCGGCGGGCCTGGCGGAGCGCTCCTTCGGCATCAACGGCGAGGAGCACGTTCAGATGCTCGTTGTGCGCCTCGATGGTAGCCAGAAACCGGCGCACGACGGCCTCGCACGTCGTCTCCCCCCGCTCAATGCGGGCCCGGTCGGCTAGGTAGGAAGGAGAGGGACCGACGGTCATTCTGCCGCCGTGCCCGAGTTCGATGAGTTGCCCTGTTGCGCGGTATCCTGGCGGGAGACCGGCGCTTGACGAGGCGGCTCGATGACGCGCGGCCGGTTGGCACTGTCGCTAGCCGACTGAATCTCGTTCGAGATGTCTTGGGTCGCTTGTTTGAACTCGCGGATCCCTTTGCCGAGCCCTTTCGCGATTTCCGGAATCCGCTTGGCTCCGAAGAGCAAGAGAATCGCCAGGAAAATAAGCATGATTTCCATGGGGCCGAGACTGCCCATAACGCGTACCGGTTGTTGGGAAGGTGAACTGGTTCGAACGTGTGACGCCCAATGTACGCACCGCGTTTCATCTCAAACGGTGCGTTGATTTCGAAATTATGGGCGCGCTTTCCTTGTGGCTCTGTTGCAGAGTGGCTGTGTGGCAGGGTTGGCATACTACACAGCCACACCTGCCACTCTGCGACACGTCTCCCCGCCACGTGAGCGAAGCGAACAATCCCGCCCACCCGCAGCGAGCAACGCGAGCGTCCCACCCACCTACCCAACCAATTCACATCAACCCGCGCTCGGCGAGCGAGGTGAACGTGCGGCCGGCGATGATCAAATGATCATGGACGGGGATGCCCATCAGGCGGCCGGCTTCGACGAGTTGCTTGGTAACCTGAACGTCCTGCCGGCTGGGCTCAGGGTTGCCGCTCGGGTGATTGTGGAGGCAGATCAGGCTGGCAGCGTTTTCCAGGATGGCACGGTGGAAGACGGCGCGCGGCTCGACGATGCTAGCGGCGAGTCCGCCTTCGCTCACAGTGTAATCGCCCACAATGACATTGGCCGTGTTGAGCATCACAACCTTGAAGATCTCCTTCTTCAAGTCGCGCATCTGCGGGCCGTACACCGCGGCAATGTCGGCCGGCGAGAGCACCTGCACGCGCTCCCCCACCGCCTGCGACTCGATCCGCCGGCCAATTTCGAACGCAGCCACCAACTGCGACGCCTTCGCCGGCCCGATGCCGGCCATCCGCATCAATTCCCGCACGTCGCGACGGGACAGTCCGTGCAGCGAGGTGTACGTCCGTACCAGCGCTTTGCCAAGTTCGACGGCAGACACCGGCCCTGCCTTCGTGCGCGTGCCACTCCCAAAGATCAGCCCGATCAATTCGCCATCGGTCAGCGATGCCGGCCCTCGCTTGAGCAACTTCTCGCGCGGGCGCTCAGACTCGGACCAGTCTTTTATCGTGGACGGCTTGAACTCGGACATCGGGGAGACGCTCTGTGAATCAGATACACTCCCGGATAAACGAAAGACAGCAAGTTTTGCAACCTGTTGGGTGGGCCGGTTGGCAGGTGGGTGGGATTATTCAATACGTGGCGGGGCAACGATCTGCCCAACAGCCCAACCAAGAACCAACAGCCAATCAAGCCACGTCCGAGGGGATCAGTTTGTCGAGGAGTTCCTCGTTGGTCCGCGTCGACATGACGTGGCGGAGGAGCGCCTGCATCGCTTCCGGAGGGATGCGGGTGTTGAGCGCGCGGAACAGTTCCTGATGCTGGGCGGCATAGTCCCCGAGGAGCAATTCCTCGTTTCGGGTGCGGCTCTTGCGGATGTTGATGGCGGGATAGATCCGTTTGTCGGCCATGCGGCGGTCGAGGACGATCTCGGAGTTGCCGGTGCCTTTGAATTCCTCGAAGATCACCTCGTCCATCCGGCTTCCAGTCTCAATGAGCGCCGTGCCGATGATGGTGAGCGACCCACCGCCTTCGATGTTGCGAGCCGAGCCAAAGATGCGGCGCGGAATCACGAGCGCCTTGGCATCGAGGCCACCGGAGAGCGTACGGCCGCTGTTGGCGTGTTGGTTGAACGTCCGGCCCAGGCGGGTGAGCGAATCGAGGAAGATGACGACATCGCGCCGCATCTCGACGAGCCGGCGGGCGTATTCGAGCGCCATCGTGGAGACGCGGACGTGGTTGTCCGTGTCCCGGTCGTTCGAGGAGGCGAATACGGTAGCAGCGGTCGTACGGATAAAGTCGGTAACTTCTTCCGGCCGTTCATCGACCAAGAGCGCGACGACCTCCGTTTCAGGCTCGTTCTTTTCGAGCGCGCGGGCCATCTGCTTGATGAGCACCGTCTTGCCGCACCGCGGAGGCGCTACGATGAGCGCACGCTGCCCCTTGCCCATCGGGGCCACGAGGTCGACGACGCGCATGGAGATGTCTCCTGGCCCCGCAACGATGTTAAACTTCTCGTTCGGGTAGATCGTCTTGCCGCTGTCAAAAGGCTTGAGCTTTTCCCACACGAACGTCGGCATGTTCATCACCGAGTCGATACGGGCCACTTGCATCGAGCCTTTCCGGCCTTTGCGCAACGTGCCTTCGACGAGGCATCCACTGCGGAGGCGGTACTTCTTGACAACCGCCGGCGGTACGAAGGGATCGTTGTCGCCTTTGGGAACGTCGGGTCGGAATTCGCGAATGAATCCGAACTTCTTATCACCGATCATTTCGACCAGACCGGTGAACGGTGTCTCTGCCATGTTGGGTATGTACGAGATACGGAAACGGGCGGCCACTGGCGTGACGACGCGGACCGCCCAGAAAAGAATCACCTGTGGAACGGGTGCTGGCGCAGGTCACACACTGCTACTGCAAGACGTGTGGACAACGGGGCCTTGTCAAGAGCACCAAACCTCCACAACGGAGCCCGGCACTTAGTCAATGGCAGGCAATGGACATGGGTGAAGGCCGATAGCGCCTGCCTAAAACTCCCTAGCGCATGCCTGGCGGTTTGGAAGGACCGCCTCCTAGATCGCTCTGCTCGGGGGTGAACACCAATGGTCCGAGCTGCGTGTTGCGCCTGTTCAAAGATACGAACCGGAACGAAAGTTCGCCACGTGTTGCGGTTCGTGGCCCATTTCACGGTTTGGAGCCGGCATCGGTTCCGCCTTTGAGAGCCTCAGCATGGCAGCGCCCCTCTGTGATCTCCCCCTGTGATTTCATAGGGAACGGATTATCGGGAGAGGCCGCCATCGTGATGCAGTCTGTAAGTTTGGGGCAGATTTTGGTCTGCCGATGCGTTGCGTCAGTCCTGCCGAGACGTTGGGTGCAACGTCTGTGCGTGCGGCGGCTTCGATCGGAGTTCAGACTATCCGTTGACCCTGTTTTTGCCGTGCTTGATTCTGTCCATGCTGAGGTAACCGGCCCTGAAACGGGAGCCCCCGTGCTGCTGCTGCATGGGTGGGGCAGCTCGGCGCAGCTGATGCGCCCGATCGCCGAAGCGCTCAACGATACGTTTCGGGTGCACAACGTCGATCTCCCTGGGCACGGGCAAACGCCGGCCCCGCCGGAGGCCTGGGGCGTCCCCGAATACGCGGCACTCGTTCAGGCCTATGTCAGCCGGTACATGGACGCACCGGTTACGCTCGTCGGGCACTCGAACGGTGGGCGGATCGGGCTCTACATGTCGTCTGAGCCGGCCTACGAAGGCACATTCAGCCGGCTCGTCCTCGTGAGCCCGTCTGGCATTACCCCACCCCGGCCCGCATCGTACTACATCAAGACGGCCGTGGCCAAGACGCTCAAGGCACCGTTCGTTTGG
>JBCDHV010000424.1:0-3969 GCA_038749615.1 Bacteroidota bacterium | reverse complement strand
TGCCGCAACGACGCTCTTCGATGCGATGATCGACGACCCGGCTGAGCCTGAGGAACTGGCGCAGACGCTCAATCTGATTCAGGTCAGCGATGCCGGAGCCCTCGTGCCGGCGGTAGAAGCCGCACTGGCCTCGTCACCGGAGAAAGTCGCGGCGTACCGGGCCGGCAAGAAAGGACTGATCGGGTTTTTCATGGGCCAAGTCATGCGTGCTTACGATGGCTCGCCCGACCCCAAACTCGTCCGCACCCTGCTTGCCGAACGGCTCGACCAGAACTGATCGGCCCGAGATCGAGATTTCCCACCATCCACTCATCCACATGACTCGTTTTGTCTTCCTCCTTGCGTTCCTGTTCTGCGTGCTGAACGAGAGCGACGCGCAGGTCCGCAGCCATTTTTCCGGCTCGATCACCGTTTCCACCCAGATCGACAGCGTAGCCGATTACAGCAACATCGAAGTCCTCGTTGCTACGCAGGAGGGTGAAGTACTGGATACGCTCGGGTATGCAGTGACCGACGTCGACGGCCGGTTTGCGACCGATATCGAGGCACGCGACCGGGGCATTTTTCCGCTCCTCATCATGCGGAATGGCAACGTGCTGAACGCCAGCCAATACGTCGTTGCCGATGGCGACTCGGCCACGATCCGCGCCCAACTTCCCCTCGGCGACCGCTCACCGATCATCCGCTCGCCGGAAAACTCGGCCTGGGGGGCGTTCAAGAATACCGAGGCTCAGCACAACCAGAATCTGCTGGAACTGCTTCAAGCCGGCCAGAACGACGCTGCGTCGGTGTCGCGCGCGGTCGAATTGGCCTCATCGCTCTTGTGGAGCCTGCAGACCACGTTTCCGAACACATTTGGCGGAGAGTTGGCAGCTACGAAAAGCGTCGTGATGCTGGATGGCTGGAATGATTCGCTGCTAGTAGCCCGTGCCGAGGCACTGCCGGCTACGGCACCGGGCATCGTCGAGGTGATCCGGGCCGGCCGTCATGCCTTGTCTCGTACGGATGGATTGGATGCCTCACTCGCTTGGGTCCGGGCCTACGAACCCCAACTGGAGACCTCGGAGCAAAAGGCCGCGCTGCGAAGCGAACTCGTGCAAGCGCATCTGGACAGCCTCAATCAGGAGCTAGCGGTTCAGGAGGCTCAAGCGCTGATAGACGACTATCCGGAGTCGTCCTGGGTGCCTTGGGCACAATCAGCAATCTACGAGGCCGAGAACCTGATGCCAGGCATGGAGGCCCCGGCACTCGAAATCGCCACGTCGGATTCGACGACGTTCTCGCTCGCCGATGTGGCCGGCCGGTTTGCGGTGATCGAGTTCTGGTCGCCCAGGAACCGGCGATACGACACGCAGCTGCCGCAGATCGAGCAGATTCTGCTCCGGCACATCGACGATCCCCTCACGTGGGTCTTCGTTGCATTCGAGCTCAATGACGAGGTGCTCGAAACGTGGTACGAAGGGCGGGACACGTACGGTATTCAGCTCCGGGCATCGGCTTCGGATGTCGAGGCGCTGAGCACGGCCTTCAACATCGCAACCTTGCCCACGCGCGTGCTCATCGACCCAGAAGGCCGTATCATCGGGAAGTACGCAGGTGACATTCTCCTTCCGCTCGATTCGCGCCTGGCCGATGTGCTGCCATCGACGCAACAGGTGCCCGAGACCAACGAAGGCTAACTCAACGTCGAGCGTCAACCACGCTGGATCACTCGACCTCTCAACACCCGATCGCTCATGTTTGTAGCCGGAAATTGGAAAATGAACAAAGGGCCGGCTGAGGCCGAGACTCTGTCAGAGACGGTCGTCGAACTCCTGTCAGAGTTTGATCTCGAAGACGATGAGGTTGCCGTGTGCGTGTGTCCGCCGGCAATCAGCCTGTCATCGGTCTCCGATGTCTTGGGAGACTCTCCGATTGCGCTTGGAGCACAGAACATGCACGCTGAGGAGTCGGGCGCGTACACCGGAGAGATTTCGGGTGGGATGTTGCTGCAAGCCGGCTGCGAATATGTGATACTTGGCCACTCCGAGCGGCGGCAGTACCAGGGAGAAACAGACGCCCAGGTGAACGCGAAAGTTATCCGTGCCCTGGATCTCGGGCTCGTTCCGATTGTCTGCATAGGCGAGACCCTCGATGAGCGCGAGGCCGATCAGGTCGAGGCGGTCATCGAGCGGCAGCTGACTGACAGTCTGGCCGGCATTACCCTCGAAGACGCGGGCGACCTCGTCTTGGCCTACGAGCCTGTTTGGGCTATCGGCACCGGGAAGACGGCCACGCCGGCTCAAGCGCAAGACGTACATGCTTTTATCCGTGGCTGGTTGGCCGACCGGTTCGATGCTGAGTTGGCCGATGACATGGAAATTCTGTACGGCGGCAGCGTCAAGCCGGGCAATGCTGGCGATCTGTTCTCAGAAGATGACATTGACGGCGGCCTCATCGGTGGGGCCAGCCTGAACGCAGACGCCTTCGCCGCCATCGTGAGAGCCGCGTGCGAGGTGTGACACGATACCTGGACTAACGCGGAGCGAGCATGGGCGGTCGCCTGAGGTTGATCACTACGGCAGTCATTCTGGCTAGCGTTGGGTTAGCGGGTTGCGGCAGCATGTCTCAACTAGACACGCCGGCGGCTGGGCGCACGGTGGTCTACATGCCTGGAGTACCAAACTTTGACCTGGAAGCCGTCGCCACCTGGCGGGACGGTGAGCCCGGCCTGGACTTCTACATCGGCATTCCGCACGCCTCGCTGATTTTCTTGCGCGCCGGCGATCAATTCCAGGCTGGCTACGAGGCCGTCCTAGAGATTCGAGATGGAGAAGGCAAAGAAGTTCTAGGAGCAGACGACTGGTCTGACGATGTCGTTGTCAGTTCCTACGAAACCACCCAGTCGTTCGAACCGATCATCGTGCGGCGGCGAATGGCGCTCGATCCTGGCGAATATGTCATCCGTGCGGCCTTGCAAGACGAGAACGGCGAGAAACAGGCCGTCCGGGCGGTTCGGGTCGCAGTGCCCAGCCGGCAGCCCGAAGACGTGTCCATGAGCGGCATCCGGCTCGAGGCAAAGAAAGGGGAGATGTTCGAGCCGCAGGTCGCCTTTCACATGCCGGCCAATCTCGACAGCCTCCGGACAATCGTCGAACTCTACAATACCCCCCGAGACCGGGATGTGGAACTCTCGATGACCTTGATCGAGTTTCGCACAGACACGCTCATCGCAAGTGCACCGTACTGGGTAAGCCCGAACGTGGGCTCGCTGGCCTACCGGGGCGTCGATTACAGCCGGCCAGATACGTTGCAATCGACGCGCCGGCAGTTCACGAACTTGAGCGACGAGGTCACGGTCATCTTTACCTTGCCGCCACTCAGGCCTGGAAACTACCTGATCGACATCCGCGCGCAACTCATCGATGAGCCTCTAGCGTCTGCCGGAGATGTACCTGCCGGACCGACGATCTTCTTGCAGCGCGAACGCGAGCTCTCGATCAAAGCACCGGAATTTCCCCGGCTGACTACGCTGCGTCAAGGCGTCGAGGCTCTCACGTACATCGCATACGACCGGGAGCTCAAAGAAATGCTGAGTGCGGAGACGCCGGAAGAGATGCGCCGGCTCTTCGACGAATTCTGGGGGGGGCTGATCAGCAACAAGAAAGTCGCAGCGAACATCATCAAGCAGTACTACGGCCGGATTGAGGAAGCCAATCAGCTCTTCACGACGCACAAAGAGGGTTGGAAAACCGACCGTGGCATGGTGTATATCCTGCTCGGTGCGCCGGCGTACGTAGAGACGCTGATGGATGCCGAGGTTTGGCATTACAGCTACTCAGATCGGGATCCGCTGAACACGTTCTACTTCCAGCGTGCCCGTCCGTATGGCGCGAACGCCATCTTCAACAACTACATTCTGGCCCGCCGTGCGTACTACGAGCGCGCTTGGCTACGCGCGGTGGAACGCTGGCGAAGCGGCGCGGTGTT
>JBCDHV010000423.1:0-3972 GCA_038749615.1 Bacteroidota bacterium | reverse complement strand
GGCCGCGGCGACTACGATAGCGCCTTGGTCGAGTGCGTACTCGACGGCTTCCACCTCGACTTTAGGCGGATTTGGGGCCCAGGTCCCGAGGGAGAGGGAGATCACGTCGGCACCGTCGCGAGCCGCGTCGATGATGGCCTGAGCGATCTCTTCCGTGGTGCCGGCACCGAAACCAGACAGGGCCTGGTAGCTGCGGATCTCGATGAAGCGGCCTTCCCAGTTTAGGGAGGCAATCCCGAGATTGTTGTTCGTGGCCGCTCCGGCAATGCCGGCACAGTGTGTCCCGTGTCCATTGTCGTCCCCGCGCCCGGTAGAGCCGCCGAACACCTCGGCGATGTCTTCGTGCCGGTCGTCCACCCCGGTGTCAATGATCGCCACGACGGCTTTCTTGGCCGGTGTCACGTTGGCGAGCAACCGGTGGGCTTCGTGCGCATTGGCAACGTTGAGCGCCCACTGATCGCCGGCGCGTGGGTCGTTTTCCAGGTGCCCGTCGCTGGCCATAGCCGCGCTGTAATTCACGTCAACGGGCGTTGGGATCGATGCCGTGCCGTTCCATTCGGTGTGGTCCACGTTTTCCCGATCAGCATCCAGAAGCCGGCGCAGCGTTTCGAGGCGATCTGCTGGCCCAGTGAGGATCAGAGTTTGCGCCAAGTCCACATCGTCGGCCAGGGTCAGGCGCGGAAAGGCGCGCTCCACCTCGACGCCGGCTTCGTCGATCAGGCCTCGGATTTCATCCAGAGAATCGTCCGGCCCCAGTTCGACCAGAAGCTGCTTGACGTCATCGGCCTCTGCGGAGTCGAGCGCATCTGGCGACTCGGCATAGGGTCCAGACGCCCCTGGATCAGTCGATTTGGCACCGACAGCGGTACGCTCGTCAGCATTCGACTCGTTCATGGCCTGGAAGACCGTTTCGCCACTCGCTAGGACCAGTGAGCCGAGGAGTGCGATCAGGCCCAGCGGCGCGAGGCCGGGCAGCGGCGTACCACGAAACCGGCCAAACACCGAGGCCGCCAAAAACCCGAGGCCGGCCACGAGCAGCGCGCCGCCCACGGCGTCGGCCACGCCAGACGCTGCCGCAACGCGGTTGACAACCCCGAAGACGAGCAGTCCGATGGCCGGCAGAGCCAAGACGCCACGGCGTTTTGATTTTGCGAAGGCCAGCAAAAGCCCGCCGAGAATGCCGTAAATCATCTGTCGAGGTGAGGTTAGTGGACGGTTACCGCAGCGTACGTGAACCGCACGCAGGGAGTTACGGTCTGGAAACGAACCGTGCAGGACGATCCTTCTGTGACGATGCCGGGAAAGGCTTCAAAACGGTGGCAACTGTGGATTGCGTGGCGGAAGTTGCATCCGAACGATCGCCCATACCGCCACACCGTTACGACCCGATGTCACATCCCTCGACCCCTGATCTCCTGCTCACCAACGCCGTAGTGCTGGACCCCGAGACGGGCGACACGAGCCCGGCTGATCTTCTGATCCGAAACGGCGTGATCGAAGAGATCGGAGCCGGCCTGTCAGCCGACGGCGTGCCGGTCTACGATTGCCAGGGGCGTTTCGTCTCACCGGGGTGGATGGACATGCATGTCCATTTACGCGAACCCGGGTTCGAGTACAAGGAGACCATCGAGACCGGGGCCAATGCCGCTGCGTTCGGTGGCTTCACGGCCGTCGCGTGCATGCCGAACACCGAGCCTCCGCTGCACACGCGCGATGCGGTCGAGTACGTCGTCAAGCAGGCGGCAGATCTGGCCGTCGAGGTGCATCCTATTGGCTGCGTGTCGAAGCAGCGAGCCGGCAAGGAGTTGGCCGAGATGGCCGACTTGGAGAAAGGCGGCGCGGTGGCCTTCAGTGATGATGGCTCGCCGGTGCAAGACAGTGGCTTGATGCGGAGAGCCCTCGAGTACGCGTCGATGCTCGACCGTCCGATCATCAACCACATGGAAGACCTGCCGCTGAACCATCCGCACGGGCACATGAACGAGGGGTTGGTGTCCACGCGTCTCGGGGTGCCGGGTATTCCGGGGTTGGCCGAGGAAGTCATGATCGCGCGTGATGCCATGTTGGCGCAGTTCACCGGCGGCCCCATCCACGTGGCGCACATTTCCACGGCCGCTGCCGTCGAGATCGTCCGCCGCGCTAAGGCCGATGGCATTCCGATCACGGCGGAAGTCTGCACCCATCACTTCACCCTGACCGATGCGGCCGTCGAGGCGACCGATTTCTCGACGCACACCAAAATGCACCCGCCCCTCCGGACGCAAGCCGATGTCGATGCGATGAAAGCCGGCTTGAAGGACGGCACCATCGATGTGATCTGCACCGATCACGCGCCGCATGCGTCGTTCGAGAAGGAGGTCGAGTTCATCGCAGCCCCGTTCGGAATCATCGGGCTGGAAACGGCCTGGGGCTTGGTCGGGCGGGAACTGATCCGTCCTGGTGTTCTCACGCTAGCTGAGGCTGTGTACAAACTCAGCATCGCCCCACGCCAGGTGCTACGCCTGCCGATCCCGACGCTCGAAGCGGGCCAGCCGGCCAATCTCACCGTGTTCGATGCGGACACGGAGTGGACGTTCGAGGACGCTCATGTCCACTCGAAGAGCCACAACTCGCCCTTCATCGGCGAAACGTTGGTCGGCCGTGCGTGGGCGGTGTATAACCGGGGCCGGTTTGTGGAGGCGCGTCCGTGAGCTGCGCGTCCATGGGCTGTTTAGGCTAGCTGGTGGGGCTGAGCTGGACGCGGGTGTTTAGTGTTCAGTTTTCTAGTGTTCAGTTTTTAGTGTTTAGAATCTCGTTTGATGAATAGCGTGACCGCTGAGGCGCAAAGCTGCCCGGCAGCGCCACTCGCTATCCCTGCCGCTCCGCACAGTCAGCGCCAAACACCAAACACTAAACACCAAACCCAACAACCTACCGGCCTCGATAGAGCCGCTGCCAAAGGTCTTTCGGTAGGCCGGCTTCCTGGATCGAGGCGACGGCTCGTTCTACGTCGTAGGGCACGCGGACGAGTTCGTAGCTCATGGTTTCATCGTCGAAGATGCCGAAGGCCAGCTGCGTGTTGTGATCGCGCGGCTGCCCGATGCTGCCGACATTGACGATGTAGCGGTTGCCCGGCTTCACCTTGAACGTGCCGAGCTTGTCGGCCATGATGGCCGGGATGTGCGTGTGACCGACGAAGCAGACATCGGTCGTGAAGTGGTTGAACTGGTTCCGGACGATGTGAAAGCCATCGACGTGCACCCATGCGCCAGGTTCTTGGGGCGTGGCATGCACCAGCGTCATGTTGCCGACTTCCAGCTTGAGCGGCAGATTCGCCAGGAAGTCGATCTGCTCGTCGGTGAGCTTTTCCCGGTTGTGCGCGGCGGCGGTCTGCCCGGACCTCGGTAAGGCCTCGACGCCCCGGTTGAGAGCGATGGCCTCGTCATGGTTGCCCATCACCGTGGCGGTGCAATGCTCCCGCACGAGATCGACGCATGGGCCGGGCTGGGCGCCATAACCGACGATGTCGCCAAGGCAGTAAATGCCATCGACGTTTCGCCGTTCGATCTCTTTCAACGCTCGCTCCAGAGCCGTCAGGTTGGAGTGAATGTCAGAAATGATGGCCAGCTTCATGGGTGCGCGTCAGCGGGGTGAACGGGTAGCTTCGGACAAGAGGAGCGGCGGAATCTAGGGCCTGGCAACGGCTAGACAAGCCAAACCTGCCAAACTAGACGACTCTTCATTGTTGGTGGCTGGTGCGCTCGCGTTGCTCGCTGCGGTTGGGCGGAATTCGCTTCGCTCAGGTGGAGGAGTGGCCAGGCGGAAGGGTGGAGACGTGAGGCGGCTCGCTTGGCTCGGGTGTTTGTGTGGCAGGTGTGGCAAGGTGGCAGATGTTGCAGGGTGGGACATTGCCACACGTGTCACCCTGCAACACCTGCCACATCGTATCGACCCGTCAACCAATAGAGGTTTCTGAGCGCGGTGCGTATATAG
>JBCDHV010000422.1:0-3978 GCA_038749615.1 Bacteroidota bacterium | reverse complement strand
GTTGCGGTCTCCGTAGGCGTTGTCTACGCGGCCGACGGTGGGCCAGAACTTGGACTGGCGGGTCCACGGAGCCGGATACGCGGCTTGTGCGCGGGTGTAGGCGCGGGTCCACTCTTCGGCTGTGACCAGGGCGGCCGTGTGTGGGGCGTTCCGCAGGGCGCTGTCCTCGGCGGAGACCAAACCAACGGCTACGTCTTGGATTTCGGCCTTGATCGAGATCATGGCATCGCAGAACTGGTCGAGTTCACGCTTCGACTCGCTCTCGGTCGGCTCGATCATCATCGTACCAACCACCGGCCAGGACATTGTCGGGGCGTGGTAGCCGTAATCCATGAGGCGCTTGGCCACGTCTTCTTCGCCGATGGTGGTCTCGCGCTTGATGTCGCGGAAGTCGATGATGAACTCGTGGGCCACCCGGCCGTTTTCGCCGCGGTAGAGGACGTCGTAGTAGTTCTCCAGCCGCTTGGCCATGTAGTTGGCGTTGAGGATGGCGATCTTCGTCGCGTCCGTCACGCCCTCGGAGCCGAGCATGGCGATGTAGGCCCAGGAGATCAGCAGGATGCTAGCGCTCCCCCACGGTGCTGCCGAGACCGGCCCGCCGGCACCGTCCAGCGTCACGACTGGATGACCAGGAAGGTGGGGAGCAAGCTCGGCCGTGCAGCAGATCGGGCCCATACCTGGTCCGCCACCGCCATGCGGGATGGCGAACGTCTTGTGCAAGTTCAGGTGAACCACATCGGCACCCATGTCGCCGGGCCGGCACAACCCGACCTGTGCGTTCATGTTCGCACCGTCCATGTACACCCGCCCGCCACGGTCGTGGACGATCTGGCAGACCTCGCTGATCGTAGCCTCGAAGACGCCGTGCGTCGACGGGTACGTGACCATCAGAGCGGCGAGGTGATCAGCGTGGGCGTCGGCCTTGGCGCGGAGATCATCGACATCGATGTTTCCGTCGTCGTCCGTTGTGATGGCAACGACCTTCATGCCGGCCATGACCGCGCTGGCCGGGTTGGTGCCGTGCGCGGAGGTTGGGATGAGGCAGACGTTGCGCTCGGTGTCGCCGTTGGACTCGTGGAAATTGCGGATCGTCAGGAGGCCGGCGTATTCGCCTTGGGCGCCCGAGTTTGGCTGGAGACTGACCGCGGCAAATCCGCAGATCTCGGCAAGCCAGGCCTCGAGATCGGCGAAGATTTTTTTGTAGCCGGCCGCCTGATCCTGGGGCGCGAAGGGATGCAACGAGCCGAAGCCTGGCATCGTGACCGGCATCATCTCAGCGGCCGCGTTGAGCTTCATCGTGCACGATCCTAGCGGAATCATGCTGTGCACGAGCGACAAGTCCTTGGATTGCAGCCGCATCAGGTACCGCATCAGCTCGGTCTCGCTGTGGTAGCGGCTGAAGACTTCATGCGTCAGATACGGCGTTTCGCGCTGCTCGGCCCCGGTGTATCCGTCGTCGAGCCGGCTGGCGATGGTTTCGGCATCGTCCGGGCTGCTGAAGAAGGCCAGAAGATCGTCGAGGTCGTCGACGGTCACCGTTTCATCGAGCGTCACGCCAACGGAGCCGTCACCGAAGTAGCGGAGGTTGATACCCGTTGCCTCAGCGGCTGCTTTGAAAGACGCGACGTTCTTGTGCCCGTCCGGGCCGGCCAGATCAATGCGAAGCGTATCGAAATAGTCGGTATGGCGCAGTGTGTGCCCTGCAGCCTCGACGCCAGCGGCCAGCGTTTTCGTCAGGTTGTGGATGCGCGTGGCGATGCCGCGCAGGCCGTCCGGGCCGTGGTAGACCGCATACGCGCCGGCCATCACGGCCAATAGAACCTGTGCCGTGCAAATGTTGGACGTTGCCTTTTCGCGGCGAATGTGCTGCTCCCGCGTTTGGAGCGCCATGCGGAGCGCGCGGTCGCCGTTGGAGTCGATGCTGACACCGATGATCCGGCCTGGAACGCGGCGCTTGTTCTTCTCTTGCGTGGCGAAAAACGCCGCGTGCGGCCCGCCATAGCCCATCGGCACACCAAAGCGCTGGGAAGACCCAACGACGGCATCCGCCCCGAACTCGCCGGGAGGCGTCAGGAGAGCCAGGCTCATCAGATCGGCAGCAACGCAGACGTACGCGCCGGCTTCGTGAGCGGCGTTGCAGAGCGAGGCATAGTTGACCACGCGTCCATCGGTTGCCGGGTACTGCACCAGTGCCCCAACGGTATCGTCGTCGAACTCGAACCCGCTCGCCGGCCCGACGCGCACATCGATGCCAAGCGGCTCGGCACGGGTTTGAATCAGCGCGATGGTTTGCGGGTGGCAATCTTCGGCAACGAGGAAGACGTTCCGCTTCTGCCGGCTCATGCCGAAGAACATAGACATCGCCTCGGCAGCAGCCGTTGCCTCATCCAAGAGCGAGGCATTGGCGACGGGCAGACCAGTCAGGTCAATGATCGCTGTCTGGAAGTTGAGCAGCATTTCGAGCCGGCCCTGCGCAATCTCCGCTTGGTACGGCGTGTACTGCGTGTACCAGCCCGGATTCTCCAGGATGTTGCGCAGGATTGGCGGAGGCGTCACCGTGCCGGCGTAGCCCATCCCGATGTAGCTTCGGTATGCGGCGTTTTCCTCGGCGAGGGCACGCGCATCGGCAAGCAGTTGCTGTTCTGTGCGGCCGGCCGGCAGATCGAGGGGCCGGCGCAGCCGAATGCTTTCGGGCACCGTCTCGTCGATGAGCTGATCGAGGGATTCAACCCCAATCATTTCAAGCATTTGCTGAACCTCTTCGGGGCTCGGCCCAATGTGCCGGCGGACGAAGCGGTCGGTGGACGAAAGATCGACGGATGCGGTAGCTAACTCCATGTAGGTCGAGGCAGTTGAATTGAGCTATGCAGCGGACAGCAAGATGGTACGAGACATGCCCTTTCGCGTGCCCTGATGGTCGGTGAATTCGTCGTTTAGGTTGGGAAGTTTTCGACCTCCTGGAGATGCCATCTTCAGAAGATCAGTGCACCCTCGGGCAGCCACAAAAAAAGCCGTCCCTTCCGAGACGGCTTTTCGCGCCCGAAGGCGCACCAGAGCTGAATGTTGGATCATCCACCGCTGTAGTAGCGCTCGTGGACGATTTTGTCGCCACTCCAGCGCTGGACGGCAACCTGATGGTAGGTCTTGTCGCCCCAGTCCTTGTGCGTGTAGTCCATGAACCATTCGACCATCGTCGTGTCGTTCTCCGCATCGACGGCGACGGACTTGACTTCTGCGCCGCGGAATTCAGTCAGGCCGCCGACGAAGGCTTCCTCGAACTCCCGGTTCACGGCCTTGCCTTCACGCGCATCAGTTTCGGACTCCTGCTGAACGCAGTTGTCGTGGTAAAACTTGTCGTGCGCTTCGAGGATTTGGCCTTGGAGAATCATGCCGTTGAGGTCGCCAACGAGTTCGCGTAGTTCGGTAGCGCGGTCGGTTTGAGTCGTAGTCATTGGGGTATGGGTTTGAAGTGATGAAAGAGTAGCCGGCTCCAGAGGTAGGTGAAGCCTGCTGTTGTATATTTTTATTGACTAGTCAAGTATCTGGGGAAAACGACATATGCAATGGGTGGAGAAGCGTACCGCCTCGACGCCGTCAGTCGCCCGGTTGGTGATTGCGTATGCGGTCCAACAGACTGAGGAGCGTATCGACCTCGTAGTCTGAGAGACCCCCGAGGATCGTCTCGTCGAGTCCATCGACGGGTTCATCGGCGTCGGCGAGGACGGCCCGGCCGGCTTCTGTAATGCCGGCAAGGACGCGGCGGCCGTCTTCGGCGCAGCGGCTGCGCTCGACCAGGCCTTTGGCTTCTAGCCGGCCGAGGAGGCGCGTGATGCCCGGCTCCGGTTCCACCATGCGGTCGGCCACTTCCATCGTCGGCAAGGGCGCATCGGCGCCGCGTAAGATCCGCAGCACGTTGAACTGCTGGAGCGTCAACCCGACGCGCTGCACGGCCGTCTCGGTACGCCGGCGAACGACGAC
>JBCDHV010000421.1:0-3990 GCA_038749615.1 Bacteroidota bacterium | reverse complement strand
GCTGATCGAGAGCCTACAAACCTTCGACAATTACTACGGCGACGACTTTACCATCGAACACGCCGGCGAGCAGCTGACACTCCGGCAGGTCAGTCACGTGCTCGCTAAGCGCCTCGTCGATCTCTTCCTGCGGGACGAGTCCGGCAAGCGCCCCGCCTTCGGCTCCGAACCCCTCTACCAGACCGATCCTCATTTCAAGGACCACGTCCTCTTCTACGAATACTTCCACGGCGACACCGGTGCCGGCCTCGGCGCAAGCCACCAAACCGGCTGGACGGCCCTCGTCGCTATGCTGATCGATCAGTGTGGATGATTTGGGTGGGCTGGTGGGGCGGTGGGTTGTTGGATGGGGTTGATTGGTACCATAGAGCCAACCATATGCATCCGCAGACTACACACGACCCATCCACTCACCACGATTCAGCAACCGGTGACGGAGGTGGCAGAACCGCCGGCACTGCCATTCGACGGTAGCCAGAAGGCTAGAACGTCTTCTGCGTCCACCGTACCGTCCAGGTTAAAATCGGCGGTGAGGTAGCCGGAGGTACCGGTTTGGCCGAGGAAGGCGTTGGTCACGTCCAGCGCGGAGATCTGGCCGTCCGTGTCGGCGTCACCGGGGGAGAGGGTGAGGCGGGTGCAGGCAAGGTTCGTCAGGGAGCCGGCGGTGAAGGACTGTGCGCTGCTGAGGGTCGAGGTTCGGTGGTTGCGGTGCCAGGCGTTGACGTAGTACGAGCCGTCAGAGAGCGGGCCGAACGTCAGCGAACTCGATCCGTCGGTGCCTACGATGGAGCCGTCACTGAGCAGCAGGCCGGCGCTGCGCGAGACCACGTTCGTCGCGTCGGCATCGGTGGATAGGCCAACGAGGATCCAGTCGACGACGCCGGCCGTGCTGAAATCGATGCTGCTCGTTTCGGTGCCGGCGTAATTCCACGGGGCACCGCTGAACGGCTGCGATGTCGGGAGCACGCTCGTGAGGTCCGTGCGCATGCCAGGTGTCGGGTTAGCCTCGTACGCGCCTTCTAGCCATGCGCCGATGTCGAGCGAGGGCGCACCGCACGCACCGCTGGTCAGGACGAACACGGCCGTCGTGCGGGCCGGCACGGTGAACGCGCCACTGCCGCAGGTGGCCGAGCTGGTTTTGACGACGGGGTCCGTCGACGCCGCCAGAATCGGGTGCAGGGCCGCGCCGTAGCCGGCGAAGCTCGCGATGGTGTGCGTCTGGGCCGTGTTCGTGGCGTTGAAGAGTACGACGAGCGCGTCGGCACTCGGGTCGAGGTCGGTGCCGGTCTCGTCGGAGATCGACATCACGATCAGGCCGTCGGTTTGCGATGGGCCGGTGTTGTGGAAGTCGATTCGGGCGATGGCGTCTGCGGCGGTCTCCAGCGTGAAGAGGGGAGAGCCGGTGCGGATCTTCAGGATTTCCTCGAAGTGCTCGCGGGCGCGCTGGATGTTCGCCGGCGTCGCGTCGTTACCCGTGTCGTTGAGCAGCGGTGTCATCACGCTCCACCGGTTCTGGTTGTCCCACTCGGGCGGGAGGCCGACGGCAAAGTTGTTCGTCGCGCCCGTCCAGTCGACCCGGTTGAACCAGTCGCCGGAGTCGTAGCTGTTCCGGTCCAGGGATTTCGAGCGCAACAGCTCGCCGGCCATGTGGAAGAACGGGATGCCCTGTGCCAGCGCCACGAGGCTGAGGCCCAAGTTCTGCACGCGGGTTCGGTCGTCACCTGTTGCGCCAGCCGGTAGGCGGTAGACGCTGAGGTCGTAGAGCGTCTCGTTGTCGTGTTTCGAGATGTAGTTGATGCTCTCCTGCGGGTCGAGCGCGTAGCTGGTGCCGTTGAGGTCCTTGCCCTTGATCGTGGTGCCGGCTTGGTCCTCGATTTCGAAGTCCTGCAGGTTGCCGGCTAGGCTCAACCGGAGGCGGTCCATCTGGTACCGCAGTTCGCCTTGGGAACGGTTCGAGTAGTTCTTGCCATTCCAGTCGAAGCTCAGGCCATTGATGAAGCCCTGCTTGAAGACCTCGGTGGGGTCGGTCGAGTAGCCGCCGTGCGAGGCGTCCCGGATGCGGTCGTTGAACGTGCCGATGCCGGTGCCGGGCATGTTCCACTGGTGCGCGTGCGTCAGGCCCTTGCCCTGCGCCGATCCAAAATTCCAGCCCTCGCCGTAGATGTACACGTCCTGCCCATCCACGCCATCGGTGCCCATCGACAGCGCATCGACAGCCGTTCGGACTTCCTGGATGTCATCGACGGAGTGCAGGTTCATCAGGTCGAACCTGAAGCCATCGACCTTGTAATCTTTTGCCCAGCGAATCAGCGTGTCGACCATGAGCTTCTGCATCATGTCGTACTCCGTCGCCGTGTCGGCACAGCAGCTGGAGAACTGGCCTTCGCCGGCGGATCCGTAGCGATGGTAATAGCCCGGCACGATCTTGTCGAGCACCGAGTTTTCGAACGTCTGCCCGAACGAGCTCGTGTGGTTGTACACGACGTCCATTACAACCCGCAGGCCGGCTTCGTTGAGCGATTGCACCATCTCCCGGAATTCGAGCACGCGTGTGGCACCGTCTGCCGGGTCGGTCGAGTAGCTGCCCTCGGGCGCGCCGAAGTGGTACGGATCGTAGCCCCAGTTGAAGCCATCGTTGCCCCGGGCCACGCCAACGGCAGCCTGCTGGGTCGTCGTGCTCCGTCCGCCACTGGGCGACGGCTCGGTGCGCGTCGAGGCGTCCTCGTTGACGCTCGCGATGTCAAAGGCCGGCAAGAGATGAATGTGAGAGAGGCCGGCCGCCTGGAGCGCTTCCAGGTGCTGCATCCCGTCCGAACTCGTCTCGGTGAAGGCCTTGAAAGTGCCTCGATTGGCCGAGGCGACGGTCGCGTCGTTGATGCTGAAGTCGCGCACGTGGACTTCGTAGACGCTGATGTCTTCGGGCGTGGTGTAGGCCGGCTTGGCGAGGCCGTCCCAGCCCGACGGCTTCAGGCTGGCATCGTCGAGATTGAGAATCTGCGCCCGCTTGCTGTTTGTGGTGAGGCTGACAGCCCACGGGTCGCTCACGGTGTGCGTGAGGAATCGGGTGCTATCCGGGGCAAAAACCGTGACTTCGAAGACGTAGTAGTCGCGGTCCCAACTGGCATCGCCGGTGATGCTCCACACGCCGGTCGCCGGGTCGTAGGTCATCGCGGAGACGGTAGGTAGTGTCGCAGGATTGCCGTCAGCGAAGCGGTGGAAGTCGATCTGTGTGGCCGTAGGCGCCCAGACGTGGACGCTCGGCACGGAGCCGGCATACACGGTGCCGAGATCGCCGGCGTAGCTGAACAGGTCATCGAGCACGCCCTGGATCTGGATGCGCGTCGCGTCCATCAAGTCGCCGCTCCCGTCGTAGGCTGCAATCGCAAAGTCGCCCTTCAAAATCGTGGGGACCAGCGAGAGCGAGCCGGCTGGGATGACCCAGCTGTCGTAGCCATTGGCATTCGGGTTCTTTGGGTACGACGTGCTCGTAAGCGTTCCCCCAAACGTCAGAGCAATGCCCGAGCCGGCCGTTTGAGGCACGGTGACGGCACCGGACGTGTTGTAGTGCAGCTCGTAGGTCGCCCCGCCGAAGGTATTCCACGCGATCACGTCGTCTTCGAGCCACATCGCGCGCAGTTGCAGGGGCTCGCCGGTGGGCGTGAACATGTTCAGCCGGCCGTTGCCGCCGCCTTGCCAGGTTTTTGAGTTGTCCGTCAGATCGTCGCAGTTGACGGTGTACTCGTAGAAGCCATCCGCCGGCGAAATCGAACCCGTGTAGACATCGTCATTGCCCGTGTCGCCGGTGTAGGTCATCGGCGTCTCGGTGATGTTCGTCCACGTGCCGCCAAACGCCGGTACCTCGCCCCAATACAGCGTGCACTGAATGTCGGCCCCCTGGCCCGGACTGTTGGTCACGCCGTCCTTCCAGACTTGGATCGTCACGTCAAAGGACTGCCCCGATGGAATGTTGGAGGTGGAGTTGCCGGCAGG
>JBCDHV010000420.1:0-3991 GCA_038749615.1 Bacteroidota bacterium | reverse complement strand
GAACAGCTCGTCGCGCCCCAACTCGTACACCACGCCAACGGCCAGCCGGCCCTCGTGCTGCAACCCGATACTCACGGCATGCGGGTAGACACCGTGCACGAAGTTTGCCGTGCCGTCGATGGGATCGACGATCCACAGATACCCGTCGGTTTCCGTCCGCATCGTCTCGCTGGAGTCGCCTTCTTCGGCCAGGACGTGGTGATCGGGAAAGGCAGAGGTGAGCCGTTCGAGAATGACCTCCTGCGCGGCCTCGTCGGCGACGGTCACGAGGTCGTTCATGCCCTTCAGTTCCTGATCCGCTGCCCGAAGCCGGCCCATGTGCGAGCGGATCACCGCGCCGGCCTTCAAGGCCGCGTCCACGGCCACATCGAGTTCGTTCTGGTACATGGTGGTGGGTTGGTTGGATGGTGGGTCGGTGGGTAGGAACGCTGATTTCGTGTGGACGGGAAATCCTACTCACTAGCCCACCAACAGCGAGCCCAGCGAGCGTTCTCCCTACCCTTCTCAAACAATACCCCACCGCCGGCGTTTGGTGCGAACGGATAACTCAATCGTAACGCATGCTTCGTATTTCCCTGGCAGTTGGCCTCCTCGTTCTGGCTGGCTGCTCCCGCCCACCTGTGCCTTCCGAGGCCGAACGCGCCTCGGCCGATTCGGCCTTCGTCTGGCTGAGCGAACTCGACCGCGAACCTCTCGATACGGCGTTCGGCCGGCTGCACCAGCTCGGATACACCGAGACGCAAACCGTCACTCGGTTCGGACAGGACGGCGCTCCTGCCGATTCCTTTCAGGCCATCACTCAGTTCAGTGGCGAGGCCGGCACGCGCACAGCCGACGTGCACGTTGCGTTTGCCTCAGACGGCTTTGCGCCTGACACCGACGACACCGAGACCACGTTGGACTTGAGCGACTTCCTCGCAGACGAGCCGGCGTTTCTGAGTGAGCGTGGCCAGGAAAACTACCTCTACACGAGAGCTCCCGATTCTACTCTTGGCAACCGCCAACTTCTCGTCTTCGACGTCCAGGCCCGCCCAGAAACCAGCGGTGCCGTCAAAGTCCAGCACGCTCGCCTGTTCATTGATACCGAAACCCGCACCCTCGCCGGCTTCGACATCCGCCGCGAAGACACCTCTTTCTTGTTCGACGAAATCGCCCGCTACCGATTCGGCCTTCAGCCTACCCTCGACGCCGGCTGGCTCCCTGCCCACTTCGAAGCCACCACTCTGGCCGACGGTCTCTTCGTCCCCGCTACGCATGCTCGCGTAGAGCTTCGCTTTGCTCGCTCACGCTCGGATGAAGGATGAAGGGATAAGGATGAAGGACTGGTGGGGCGGAGGCAAATCCCAAAGACAAGCCCAGACTCAAAACAGCTGTTCGTTTCCAGGCTCCTCCTCGTCTCTCACTGGCCCCTTCGTCTTTCATCCTTATACCTTCGTCCTTCTACTTTCATCCGAACGAAGCGAAGCGAGTTCAACGCTCAGTCCATTCCCAGACGGCGAACCCGTACGGCGCGAGCGTCACAGAGCCGTCTGCCAACTCGCCGGCTCCGAAAATGGCGTTGAACGAGTAATTCGCGAGAGGTGTGGGAAGATCGAATGAGGTCTCGGTGTCGCGGACGTTGACGGTGACCAGCAGATCTCGGCCGCCGAGGTTGCGCGTGAAGGCATAAGCGTCGCTGCCGGCTTCGTCGAGTGGGGCAAATTCGCCTTGGCTGAACGCTTGTTCGCTAGCGTACAGGGCCAGGAGTTCCTCGTAGAAGGCCCGCATCGTCGAATCGGCTTCCCAGTTGACGGTTCGCTTTTCGAAGAGCGGAATTTTGTCGGGGTCACCGACCTCCTGGCCGTTGTAGACCAGCGGGTTGCCCGGCAACAGGGTTACGAGCGTGGCAGCGGCCCGAGCGCCCTGCGTGCCGCCGAAGAGATTGATCGGCGTGTCGTCCCAAGCGGTTTCGTCGTGGTTGGTCGTGAATCGGAGCCGGCGCGACCAGTCCAGGAAGTCGTTTTCTTCCATACCCAGAACTCCCGTCAGCCGGTCTGCCGAGGCCCCACGCCAGACTTCTTTTAGCTCACTGTAAAACGGCCACGCATAAGAC
Organism: Bacteroidota bacterium; assembly: GCA_038749615.1. GTDB lineage: Bacteria > Bacteroidota > Rhodothermia > Rhodothermales > DATKEJ01 > JBCDHV01. The sequence continues at coordinate 1,899 of JBCDHV010000420.1, read as the reverse complement.
AGATCGAAGCCGTACGTATGTACCTCGGACGCTGCGCTTTCGGCCAGCATCATGATCTCCGGCTTAATCGTGCGCAGTTCAGCGATGGCATCGACCCAGAATTCGCCGGGGACCAGGTCCGCCACATCGCACCGGTAGCCATCGATGTCGAACTCTTCGACCCAGTAGCGCATGGCGCGCGTCATTTCTTCGCGTAGCGCGGCCTGGCTGTAGTCGAGATCGGCGACGTCCGTCCAGTCCGTGTCCTTCGGATGAATCATCTCGCCGTCATCGCCTCTCGTATACCACTCTGGGTGTTCCGTAATCCACGCATTGTCCCAGGCGGTGTGGTTCGCCACGAGGTCGATGATGAGCTTCATGTCGCGCGCATGGACAGAGTCGACAAGGGCCCGGAAGTCGTCTCTCGTGCCGAACGCCGGGTTCACGTCGAAATAGTCCTGAATGGCATACGGGGAGCCGAGGTCGCCCTTTTTTCGCTCCTGCCCGACGGGGTGAATCGGCATGAGCCAGAGCGTATTGACACCCAGGGCCTTCAACTCGTCAAGACGCGGAATCATGGCCTGGAAGGTGCCCTCCGGCGTGAATTGCGTCACGAAGACCTCGTAGACGACGGCATCTTTGACCCAGGCGGCCGGCTCCTGTGCAGTAACTGGTCCTTCGAAGAGCGACTCGCGGTCGCCCCCGTAGTCGCTTGAGTAGTCGCCACAGCCGGCGGAAAACAGAAAAAGGGCTAGAAGAGAGAGGAGGCGGTACATGGTATCGTCTGAGTGCGAGAGATCGGAATCCGAACATACGGCGGCGGCACGGTGCATGACGAGCCGAGGTTCCCCCCAAACGTTGCCTAACAATCCAGCCGGCGTCCCGTAGGACAGCTTTTCCCCAATCCGACCTGTTCTATGCGCTCTTCTGCACCATCTGCCCTTCTATTCGTCCTTCTGGTGGGTCTTCCACTCTCGTCCATGGCCCAACCCAAGGCACTTGCACCGACGGATTCTGGCCCGCTCTTCGACGAGCTTGCCCGTATGGACAGCCTGATCTTCGACGCCTCATTCGTCCGTTGCGACTACGACGAGGTCGTGTCCTACTTTGCCGAGGACGCCGAGTTTTATCATGACCAAACCGGCATGTTAGACGCGGCAGCCAACCGGGAAAGCTTCAAGCGCCTGACCGCGAACTGCCCGGGTGACCAGGGCTTAGTCCGCATGCTCGTACCAGGATCGATGCGCGTCTACCAGATGCACGGCTACGGGGCCATCCAAACCGGCACGCACACCTTCTCCGGCCCTACCCCCGCCGACGGCGTCACGACGGCTCTCTTCACTCATCTCTGGCGCAAGGACGAAGCCGGCTGGAAATTGACCCGCGTCCTCAGCTACGACCATCGCTTTGCGCTGGTGGAGACGTTGGCTGAGGATGACGTGGACAAGTGAGGTGGTCTCGGGAGGAGAGGACGCACAGGGAACGAACCAAACACGGCAGGCTTGTACCCCACCACTCGACCGTTCCCTCCTCCCACTGTCTCCACCTGAACGCTGTGCCCGCTCCCATTCGGCATTTGGCGGAAGTCGACTCGACGAATCTGCGTGCCATGGCGTGGGTCCGGACTGGAGCGCCGCACGGTGCCGTGTTGACGGCGGACTACCAGAGCGCTGGGCGAGGCCGGCACCAACGCGCGTGGATCTCGGCACGCGGCCAGAACGTGATGCTGTCGATGATCCTGAGAACCGCGTTTGGTAACCGGGTCGGCTGGGTGCCGTTGGCCGCCGGCTTGGCCGTCGCGGAAACCGTGGATGCAATCACCAACGAAGCCGGCACGCCTGTTCAGGCCCAGGTAAAATGGCCAAACGATGTACGGATAGGCACGGGTAAACTCGCCGGTATTCTCGCCGAGAGTGCCGG
>JBCDHV010000419.1:0-4026 GCA_038749615.1 Bacteroidota bacterium | reverse complement strand
TCGGCGCGGCAGCGGATTCAGGACGAACTCGCCGGCCTTGGCGGAGACGCTTGGGAGTTGATCCGTGAGGGCACGCGGGTGCTGGCCGAGATGTCGAGCCTGCTCAGCATCGTGCTCACACCGAAACTCTCGACGGGCGTCCTGCACCGCATCGACGCCATTCCGCTCGCTTCGACGCGGGTCCTGTTCGTCATCACGGTGCGTAGTGGCCTCGTCAATCAGATTGTGCTCGAAGTGGAGTCTGATCTGGATGCCAACGAACTGCAGACCGTACTGTCGAGCTTGAACGAGCGCCTCAGCGGGCTCAAACTGTCAGAGATCCGGGATACGCTCGATGCCCGGCTGCGTGAGCTCGGCCGGACGGACTCCTCTGGGATTCTCCGGCTCATCCTGAAGCACGCCAGTGTGCTGTTTAGCGAGCAGGATGCCGGCCAACGCGCCTACGTGACGGGTACGCAGCACTTGGTCGGCCAACCCGAATTTCGCCGGCCCGAGATCATGCAGGGCCTCGTGCGTCTGATCGAAGACGACCGCACCGTGGCGGCTATGCTTGACCGTACGGTGGCGGACGCCTCGAAGCCGTTCGTCGTGTCGGTTCGGATTGGGGAGGATGGGGAAACTGGAATCGACACCTTCTCCGTGGTGGCGACGCGCTACGTGATCGGAGAAACGGTGGGGACGGTGGGTGTGCTCGGCCCGACGCGCATGGACTACGACCGCGCCGTCACGCTCGTCCGCTCGATGAGCCGGCGGCTGCACGAGACGCATTCCCGCCAATGGGACCCAGACTGCTAGTTTTTCGTTAGGTAGGGCGGTTTTGACTCGGCTATAACTTGAGCGGCAAACGGACCGCCTAGCCGGCGATTGAATCAACGAATCAACATGGAAGAACGGATTGATGAGCCGGTGGTCGAGGAGACCCCGGAGACGGTGGAGGATGTGTCGGTTGCAGCCGAGGAACACTCCGCAGAGAACCAATCAGACACGGGCCCAGCAGCGGCTGATGCCCCGAAGTCGCTCGAAGCCGAGCTTGCGAAGCTCAACGACCGCTACGTCCGGCAAGCTGCTGAATTTCAGAACTACCGCCGGCGCACCGCGCGCGAGTTCATGATGCAGCGCGAGTCTGGCGAGGCGCGCGTGCTGACCGAGATGATCGACGTGCTCGACGATTTGGAACGCTCGCTGCAGGCCGCCGAGAGCGCTGAAGCGGATGGGGCCGGCTTTGCCGCGCTGAAGACGGGCGTTGAACTGGTCTACGCCAAGTTTAGCGAGGCCCTGGTGAAGTTCGATGTCGAACGCATCGAGGCGGTTGGCAAGCCGTTCGACGAAAACCTGCACGAAGCTTTGATGCAGCAACCCGGCGGGGACGACGCCGAGTCTGGTACGGTGCTTCAGGAGTTGCAGCCGGGCTACCGCCGAGGCGAGAAGGTCCTGCGTCACGCTAAAGTGATCGTTGCCGCCTGAGACGTGGCTCAACGCCTCCGAGCACTCATAAATCATACATCCCAAATCATAGATCAAACCCGTTTGGCTGCCAGGTCATCTGCATGCCCGTTAGTCTGCCCAAGCGTTAAGTGTGCCCAAGACCGCCGTGTATGCAAGACTATTACGACATTCTCGGAGTTGGCAAGTCGGCCTCTGCCGATGAGCTGAAAAAGGCCTACCGCAAGTTGGCCATGAAGTACCACCCGGACCGTAATCCGGGCGACGCCGAGGCCGAAGCCAAGTTCAAAGAGGCAGCCGAGGCCTACGAGGTTCTGTCCGACCCCGACAAGCGCAGCCGCTACGACCGGTTCGGCAAGGATGGCCTGAGGGGCAACGGAGCCGGCTTCGGCGGCGGATTCAGCGACCCGAGCGATATTTTCAGCGCATTCAGCGACATCTTCGGTGGCGCTGCGTTTGGCGGCGGCGGCCGGCGCTCACGTGGCCCTCGGATGGGCCAGCCCGGAAGCGACCTGCGCATCAAGCTGCCGCTCACCCTCGAAGAAATTGCCGAGGGTGTCGAGAAGCGGATCAAGGTCAAGAAGCGCGTGTCTTGCGACGCCTGCAATGGCACGGGCGGCGAGAACGGCCGGCCCCAAATGAAAACATGCCCGACCTGCCAGGGAAGTGGCGAGGTGCGTCAGGTAAGCCGGTCGGTGTTTGGCCAGTTCGTCAACGTCCGGCCGTGCCCGACCTGTCTCGGGGAAGGCCAGATCATCCAGAACCCATGTCCCGTGTGTGAGGGCGAAGGGCGCGTTGCTGGTGAGGAGACGATCACCATTACGGTCCCCGCTGGCGTGTCTGACGGCAACTACTTCTCCATCCGAGGCTCCGGCAATGCCGGCTTACGCGGTGGCCCCGCCGGTAGCCTGCTCGTCGAAATCGTGGAAGAACCGCACGAGGTGTTCGTGCGCGAAGGGGACAACATCCGCTACGATCTGTTTCTTTCGTTCCCAGATGCTGCGCTCGGCACGGAAGCCGAGGTGCCCACGCTTGCCGGCTCGGCCAAGCTCAAGATCGAGCCGGGCGTACAGACCGGGAAAATCCTCCGGATGCGGGGCCGCGGCATCCCCGAACTCAACGGTAACAGCCGGGGTGATCAGCTCGTCCGCGTACACGTCTGGACCCCCCGCGATCTCACCGACGAAGACCGCATCCTACTCGAGCGCCTTCGCGAATCCGAAGCCGTCAAACCCAACCTGGATAGTGCCCAGGGCAAGTCGTTCTTCGACCGTGTCAAGGATGCGTTTATGGGAGGGTAGCTGGGCCTGCCGGTAGCTGGCTCGGCCAAGCAGAACGTGCCGCAGAAGCTTGAACCACGCTATTTGATTTTCAACGTCCAACATTCATTGTAGATGTCCTCTCAGTCCGAATCTTCTCCGTTGCCCGATCAGCTCATTCAGTTCATGCGCCACGTACCGTCGCCGGTGATGGTGGTGACGGCGATGGGGCCGGAAGGTGCGCGTGGCATGACGGCGGGATCGTTTACGAGCGTGTCGAAGACGCCACCGTTGATCTCCTTCAACGTGCAGAAAGAGTCCCAGATGTACAGCGCGATTACGACCACCAAGTATTTTGCCGTGCATCTCCTCGCTGAAGACCAGGCCCTCTTCTCGAATCATTTTGCTACGCCAGGGCTGACGAGCGAGCAGCAATTTGCCGAGATTGCTCACCACATCCACGAAACGGGCGTGCCAGTCATGGACGGCACGATGGGAGCGCTCGTCTGCAAGCCCTACGCCTTGCACGAAGCCGGCGATCATGTGCTCGTTCTCGGGGAAGTCGTCGACGTGGTAGATGGCCGTGAAGGCAAGCCGTTGGTGTACCAAAACCGCGCCTACCGGCAACTCGTCGAGCCGGCCGAGTGAGCGCTTCCGTCCGCACCATCCTGGACGAGGCCGTACAACGCTACGAACGCACCGCGTTCATCGCCGACGATCCGATCTCGGTACCGCATGCCTTCGACGATCCGCTCGACCGGGAGATTATCGGGCTGTATGCCGCGCTCCTTGCTTGGGGCCGGCGGGCCACGATCCTGAACAAGCTCGCTGATCTATGCGAGCGGATGCAGTACCGCCCGGGGGCATTCGTGCGCGACTTCAAGCCTGAGCGCGACGCCCATCGGCTTGCCGGCTTCAAACACCGCACGTTTCAGCCGGCGGATGCGGTGTGGCTGACGAAGGCGCTCAGTCTCGTGCTACACCGGCACGGCTCCCTGAACCAGCTGTTTCTTGCGCATCATCGTTCAGACGCAGAAGACGTGCAGGCTGGCCTCGAAGGGTTCAGCAACGAACTGCTGACCATCGTCCCGGAAACGCCTGCGCGGGTCAAGAAGCACGTGGCGCGGCCGTCGACCAAGAGCGCGTGCAAGCGGCTCAACATGTACCTGCGGTGGATGGTGCGCCCCGGTCCCGTCGATTTTGAGCAGTGGACCGGCGTGCATCTTCGCCAACTCGTTCTGCCGCTCGACGTGCATAGCGGGACACAGGCACGCCAGCTCGGCTTGCTCACCCGAAAGCAAAACGACTGGCGTGCCGCGGCCGA
>JBCDHV010000418.1:0-4069 GCA_038749615.1 Bacteroidota bacterium | reverse complement strand
TTCTACGCCGACGCCGATGTCTACGCTGCTGAGGCCGCCACGGTAGCAGCAGGGGACCCTGACCGAGCTGGCCTGTACACGTTCACGGAAGACAAATACACGGTCGGTGGCCCGGAATACGACGCTCGGTTCAACCTGGGCGGCTCGATCACGGACCAGTGGACGTTCAGCCTCTCCGGCCAGTACTTCCAGTCGGATGGGTTCCAGCCGAACTACTTCCGCCAGCGGCTCAATGGCCAGCTCAAGTCGAGCTTCCAGCTCAGCACCAATACGAAGGTAACGGCCATTGGCATCGTGGAAGACAACGGCCTCTGGGGTGGGTGGAACAACCGGAGCTATTCGGAACTGTGGCGCTTCTACCTCGAAGGCGTCGCGCAGCAGGACGGCGGTAGCTATGTCGGCTCGCTCCGGCTCACGCAGCTGCTCAGCGAGAACTCATACGTCAACGTCCAGGCTTACCGGACGTACAACCGGAACCGCTTCGGGTATGTCGATGACGACGGGAATGGATTCACGGATGTCGGTGAGGACGGCGACTTCCTCGACTTCACTGACCCGTCCGTCGTAGAGCGCTACATCGGCGTCAACCCAGCTGAAGACCGGAAGATGTTCGTCGATGTGGTGACCGACAACTTCTCGGAAACCCAGATCAACACGCCGGCTGGCGACCGCTACCGCTTGGCGCGCCCGGCTCCGTTTAGCGAAGACACGCAGCAAGCCACGACGGGCTTCAAGATCGACTACGCCAACCAGATCACGTTTAACCACTTCATTCAGGCCGGCGTCGAGTACAAGCTTCGCTCGATTGACTACCAAGCCATCAACAGCCTGCCTGGCGATGGAGCGATTCTGAACGACAACATCGAGCCCTTCCGGTTCAACGAGTACGAGCGTAGCCCGAGCGAACTCGGCATTTACGCCTCGGACCGCATCGAATACGGTGGCCTGATCGTCAACCTGGGTCTCCGGGTCAACATCGCTGACCGGGACTTGGAACAGATTTCCGACTTCTTCTTCCCGTTCGTGCGTGATACGATCAGCGTCGCTGGGCAAGAACTTGCTCGGAACACGATTGTCCGTGGCGACGACGTACCGGTGGATGTGCTCTGGAACCCGACGATCGGTGTTTCGCACCCGATTGGCACGAACGCCTCGATGTACTTCAGCTTCTCGCGGTCGTCGCAGCTCCAGCCGTACAGCACCCTGTACGAGAACTACGACGGCATTCACACGACGAGCCGGTTCTTCAACATTCCCGACCCCGAGTCTGACCCGATTACCTCGGTCAACTACGAGCTCGGTGCCCAATGGGAATTTGCTGAAGGCTGGGGGGCCGACCTCAACGCCTACACCAGAAGCATCGACAACTACGGGCGCGTTGGCTACACGGCCTTCAGCCGGCCGGGCGTCCCGCGGTTTGCCGGCTTCGACCGGTTCAGCTACGTGACGAGCTTCGGTTACGCGGATGCCCGCGGGATCGAGCTCGTGCTGCGCCGTGCTCCCGTTCAACTGACGGACAACGTCCGGATTGGCCTCAACGCCTCCTACACGTTCTCGACGGTCGAGAGTGCACGGGTGACCGGGGAAAACCTCCGCACCTTCCGCGTGACGGCTGACGAAGTCGAAGTCACGGAGCTTCCCTTCGACGACGCAGGGGACTTCCAGAACTTTCCGCAGAACGTCGTGGGTGGGTCCACCCTCACGGGCGGCTACGACCGCCGGCACCGGGTCATCCTCCGGGGCTTTGGCGTGCTGCCGTTCGATGTCAACGTCGGCCTGCTCGGTACCGTCGAGTCCGGCTTCCAGTATCCGAAAGCCATCGGTGCGGACCCGCGTGACCGCGAACTCCTGACGGCACCGACGAACGTGCAGCTCGACTTCCGTCTCGAAAAGGGCTTCTCCTTCACGCCTCAGATCGGTCTCGATGTCTACCTCGACGTGATCAACCTGTTCAACCGCGACAACGTGGTTGGCTACGACACGGACGCGGCCAGCGGAGCAGCCATCTTCCAGGAAACGGGTATTCCTGGTACTCGGCTCACGCTTCGTGACGGCACGTCGATCTACGGCCCCGCACGCACGGTCTTCTTCGGTTCTCGCTTGCGCTTCTAGCGCTGCGCGGGTGGGCCGCTGGGCGGTTGGGTAGGTGGACAGGCTCTCCGAAGCCTCCCTGCCCACCCGAACGCCGGCCCACCCACCCACCTCAAATCATCTCCATACGATGAAACGACTTTCCCTCTTTCTCTGCCTCGTGCTGGCCGTTGCCGCCACTGCGCCGGCACAGACCAAGCACCGGCCTTCGTCGGTCTTCAAGACGGCTCCGGCCATTCAGTACCCAGGCGACGGCTACATGGTGGCCGGCGAGTACTGGAACACGATCAAACCCATGAACACCGAGACGCCCAACGGCGTCGAGGATCCGCTCCGGGATCAGGGCGCGCTGCACTGGATCACGCTCGGGCCAGATGGCTCGAACTGGTTGGAGCCCAACGGCCACTGGCCCGGCGGCTACAACCTCACGCAGCTCTGGCGAGACGGCACGCGCCTGCTCTTCCCGGTCTTCGAGGCCGATGGCTGGACCGAGCCCTTGCGCCCCGGCGAGACCGCTGACGATCGGTACATGTTTGCCTACTACCACCCGAACGTACCCGGTGCCGACGATCCCGAGCGCAACTTCAAGAACACGGCGCGCTTCGTCGATGACGCCCGAACGCGCCTCGTGCACGAAGCCGGCTTTCCTACGACGGCCGGGCTCGACTTCAAAATCCGCACGCACCAGTACACGGCGAACGAGCAGAACCTGAACGACTTCGTCGTCATGGAAATCTCGGTGACGAACACGGGCGTCGTGGATGCCAACGCAGACGGCACCCCCGAGCTGACCGAGCACGCGCTCGACGCCCTGGCCATCTCGGCCTGGACGCTCCCGACGATTGCCGTTCGGATCACGACGACCGCTGGCCGGAGCAACCGCTTCGGGGCGGGCCGGACGTTCGGCTACCTCGGTGCACCGGAGTCCGGAGCCTCGCATCCGATCTTCAGCTGGTATGCCAACGTGCCGCCGGGCCGGACGAACAACCGGACGCTCCCGGCCGATGGCCGCCGGCTCTTCGGGGTCAACGACGGCCGGATTCTCGAAGGCTACACCGATGTCTGGAGTGGGTTCACCTTCCTCGGCGCCCGCCAAGGCACCTACGAAGAGGCGACTGGCGAAGACAAGACGACGCTCTTCGGTACCCCTGCCGTCGGTGAAGGGGCTGAGGCTGGCTGGTACACCTCGGCCACGAACCAGGAAGGTAGCCTGCACAACATCAACCAGTCTGACCTCGTCTTCAACTCGGCCGTGGCCGCGTTCTACGAAAACTACGGCCGCACGGGTGACATCACGACGATCGATCTCTCGCCCAACGGCCGGCTCTTCTCCAGCGGTACCGCTGGCGACGTGACGACCTTCGGCGAAGCTGCGGCCGGCGTCCGCCCGGATGGCGACTTCAAGTATGGATCGGAAACGGTCAGCAAAGAAGCCGGCATTCAGCAGCCCGTCTGGGAAGAGGCCCTGAACAACGGGGGCGACTTCTACGACGGTGTTATTGGCTTTACGCAGGAGTACACCTTCGGCCAGACCGTCAACTACGGCATGGGTCCCTTCGGTCTAGAAGTGGGCGAGTCCATGACGATGGTCTTCGTGGCCGCTGGTGGATTCCGCTGGGATGGTCTCTCCGATGCCGTGGACGCGGCGAAGTGGGCCTGGGAGAAAAACTGGGACGTCAGCGACGAACTGCCGACACCGCCGGCTCCCGATGTCAACGTCGAGAGCACCCAGGACGGCACCGCTGTGATCCGCTGGACGGACGTGTCCGGCCTCGGCGAGGTCGATGGATACAAGATCTATCGCTCCTCGCAGTTCAAGCGGACGGCTTGGACCGACGTCGGCTTCCGCGCCGTGGACCGCTACCACCATCAGCACGAAGTCGTGGCCGAGATCCCGGAAAGCTTGCTCGACCCGATCAACCCGAATTTCGACGCCTTCGCCGAGTTTCAGGGTGAGACGCAGAACTTCTACCAGCCG
>JBCDHV010000417.1:0-4072 GCA_038749615.1 Bacteroidota bacterium | reverse complement strand
CGAGCTCGGCAACGGAGCGCCCGGCGCGAGCGAGGGCGATGATCTGGGCCTTAAACTCACTTGGATAAGGTGGTCGGTTGCGTGGCATGATGATCTCGGTTGGTCAAGTGGAAGATCGTCCACGAAACCGGGTCAACTCCAACTCCAACTCCAACTCCAATCCACTTTCTGATCGTATGGATACAGATGCGCTCAATACATCGTTAGAGGAGGTCACAGTACTCTGCTCTAATTGTCATCGTATGATCCATCGAACCCGTCCGGCAATGAGCTTAGGGAAACTAAGATCTATCATAGGAAGTGAGCGTTACGACGACTAGCTAGCTAACCAGTCGCTCAGAGCGACGCAAGGTGCCGGCCGTTGTGCTTTCTAGTCCGCCGCGCCGGCTGCGAACTCTGGGAGGTTGTTCTCCTGGGGATTAGACCGCTCTCGGACGTGGAGGCCAATTCCAGACGGGCTCTTCTCCAGCGGCTGCGAAGAACCGACCCGGTTGGAACTCGTGGCGGACGTACTTACCGAGGAAGTCGGGTACGCCCACTCGCTCGACGCGGTAGACGACTCCTTCGGGTGCATCTTGGGCTCCGTAGTGCCCAGGTCCCAGAAGCCTCATCGCCTCGGTTGTACGAATGGGTTGCCCGTCGTGAAGCAGCGGCGCAATGGCAACGGTAGGCTCGGCCGCTCGGAGCCGCTGCCGGAAAGTATCGTACCCCGCGCGATCGTGACCGCGCATGAGATCGAATGCGACGAACGGTGTTCGCCCGGTTAAGTCGTAGCGGATTGCGTGGGCCATGGCCAGCCACTCGCCGCACACGCGCTCGCCGTCACGGAGGAGGGCATCGAACGTCTCCCAGTTCTGCATGACATAGCTGGCAAACATAGCGTGTTGCTCCTGCCCGCTTGACTCGGCCCGGTATCCAGCACGAAGGAGTGGCACGATCTGGCCGCTTATCTTCGCCACGGCGACGTTACTTCCGTCGAGTTTCTCGCTCACGAGAATGCGGTCACCGCGCCGGGGCTTGTGTGTCAGGATGGACGCTTGGTGGGCCGTCAGGCCCTTGTCCGCAGGGCCGCGCTTGCTCCCTGGCAGGTGCGGGATCGAGCCGTATGCCTTGTGGCCTAGTGGTTTCATCGTGGTCTGATTTACCCTGCTCTGATTCACTGTGCTCTGACTTACCACCTTATTGCGCTTGTTGGTTCACGATGGCGCGACCAGCCGTGTGAAAAAGGCTGCTCCTTGCTTGGCACCGAGACGGGCGCACAGGATTAGCGGCGTTGCTTTCTGATTCGGAATGCCGGCTCCGTGTTCTAAGAAACGCCAGGCTGACTCTGGGTTGGTTCCGCTTAGAGCCGTTTGATACCGTAGGCCGTCCGAGAGCTTGCCGGAGATCTGATGGCCGCCCGTCGAATCTCATCCTTGACCAACCCGTCTGCGTCGAGTGCGGCACAGGAGGCGCAGTAGCTTGTTGCAAAGTAAACTCTGGACCGGCACACCTGAACAGGCAGATGTTTTGAAGCTGCCAGGGCACTCGGCTTCAGGATAGCCGTTATGGTGAATATCACTGCGTTCCACAACTGACCGCCATCATGCTTCGTCTGCTCCACGTATTGCTCTGGGTTGCGCTGCTTGGGCTCGCGCAGCCGGCGTCGGCGCAGAGCACGTTTGACTCGGTTGATGCCCGTGATCCGAGCCCGTTCTCGGATGCCGCGCTCGTGCCGTCAGCCACGGCGGTGGCACCAGGCGACACGTTGGAGATCGCGCTCGTGCTCACGCAAGATCCCGGCTGGCACTCGTATTGGCTCAACGCCGGCGACTCCGGGGAAGCGACGACGATCGAGTGGCAACTGCCGGCTGGCGTGACGGCCGGCGACCTGCGCTTCCCGACGCCGATGCCGATCGAACTGGCTGGGCTCGTTTCTTATGGGTACGAAGACGAAGTGGCGTTGCTGACGACCGTCGTCGTCGACTCCAGCATCGAGCCGGGAACGATTCAGATCGAGGGATCAGCGCGGTGGCTGATTTGTGCGGATGTCTGCTTGCCCGCCACGGCTGAGGTAGCAACGACCATCGACATCGGCAAGCGCGCCTCGGCCAACGCTGAGCGGTTTGCCGAGTGGCACCGCTTGCTTCCCACGCCGGCGATGGGCTGGACCACCGAAGCGGTCGAGACGCCGGCTGGGTTCGACCTCCGCGTGATTCCACCGGGCGATTGGCAGGGATCGATGGAGGGCGCGTACTTCTTCCCGCTCGGCAAGGGGCTCGTGCAGTACGGCGCACCGCAGGTGCTCTCGCGCGACGCTGAAGCATACGTACTCGGCCTCGCCGGGTCAGGCATCGCATCGCCCCCCGACGTGCTGACTGGCATTCTCGCGCTTGGCGATGGGGAGACCGTGGATGGGGAACGTCGGAGCCTGGCGGTTCGGGCGCCGGTGTTGTCCTCGGCCGTGGTGTCCGCGCCGGCGGATGCTGGGGTCGCGTCGCTCTGGGTGGCGCTGCTGCTCGCGTTCGGGGGCGGGCTCCTGCTCAACCTGATGCCGTGCGTGTTTCCAATTCTCGGCCTCAAGATCATGGGGTTTGCGCAGGACCGGGAGCCTGCCGAGCGCCGCCGGCACGGACTGCTGTTCGGAGCCGGCGTGCTGGTGTCGTTTTTGGCACTCGCGTCTCTCTTGCTGGCTCTCCGTGCCGCTGGTGAGGCGATTGGATGGGGATTCCAGTTGCAGTCGCCGCTCGTCGTGGCTGCGTTGGCGATCCTGATGACTGGACTTGGACTGTGGCTGTTGGGCGTCGTTGAGTTCGGCGGGCGTGTCATGGGGCTCGCGGCGCAAGCTGATGGACGCGAAGGGGCCGTCGGGGCATTCCTGTCCGGTGTGCTCGCGACGCTGGTCGCGACGCCCTGTACGGCCCCGTTCATGGGCGCAGCGCTCGGGTGGGCGCTCGTGCAGCCGGCCGCGGCGTCGTTGGCTGTTTTTGCTGCACTGGGTATCGGAATGGCCATGCCCTACGTCGCGCTCTCATTCGTGCCGGCGTGGGTGCGCCGGTTGCCCCGGCCTGGCCCGTGGATGGAGACCCTCAAGCAGGCACTCGCTTTCCCGATGCTGCTCACCGCGGTTTGGCTCGTGTGGACCTTCGGTACGCAGACAGGTATCAACGGGGCGGCCCTGTTGCTGGTGGCCTTGGTTCTCGTCGGGCTCGCCGCGTGGGTGGTGGGCCGGTGGCACACGCCATCCGCCTCGCGCCGCGCGCTAGCGGTGACCCGCACAGTAGCGCTTTTGGCTCTACTGGGAGCCGTCGCGTTGACGGTGACCGGAGCTGGCCAGCAGGCAGCTCCGTCCGGACCGTCCACGAGCGTGTGGGCACCGTACGACCGGGCTCACGTCGAGGACCTCGTCGCGGCCGGCGAGCCCGTCTTCATCGATTTCACGGCTGCGTGGTGCTTGACCTGCCAGGCCAACAAGGCAAGCACGCTGCGTCTGGAAGAGGTCGAGCGCGCCTTCGCGTCTAAGGGCGTCCACCTCTTCTCGGCCGACTGGACGAGCCGCGATGACGAAATCACGCGCGCCCTCGCGGATCTCGGCCGAAGCGGCGTCCCGGTCTATGCCCTCTACACCGGCACCGGCCCTGAACCCGTCTTGCTCCCAGAACTGCTCACTCCGAGCATCGTACGTTCAGCACTAGAGGCCATCCCCACGCCTGCTGCCAGCTAGTACCATACTCTCCAACCACTAACCCCGCGGGTTCGCTCTCACTCCTTGAACTCGCTCCACGCTTACTCTCGATGCGCTTCTCAGCTTTCGTTCTCGTTCTCCTGCTCGTCGGCTGCCAGTCAGACACTGCAGACGTTACCGTCCCTGACACGCCGGCAGCCGCTGTCGCAGACTCTGACGCCGCTACCCCGGGCAATATCCAGCCGGGCACGATGGCACCGGACTTCCGTCTCACCGACACTGGTGGAACCGAGCACGCGCTCGAAGACTTTCGCGGGCAAACGGTCATCCTGGAATGGCTGAACTACGACTGCCCGTACGTCGGCAAGTACTACAACGCCGGCAACATGCAGGCCCTGCAGCAGCAAT
>JBCDHV010000416.1:0-4085 GCA_038749615.1 Bacteroidota bacterium | reverse complement strand
TGCGCATCCTGATATGGACCTTTCCCGCAAGCAATCCGACGCCCTACGCGCTGTGTGCGACTGTTTCGTGCCGCGCATCGACCGCGCCGGAGACGCAGATGGATTCTGGAGCCGGACCGCCAGCGATCTGGGCGTCCATAACCGGATCGTTACGCTCGTAGGCACGCTACCCAAGCGGGAACGGACCGATTTTCTCCGGCTGCTCGACCTACTCTCGACGCCCGGCCTCGGGTTGACGTGGCGGGGACCGATGAAGTCGTTCGTAGATCTGAATGCGGACGACCGGCAGCGGATGTTGCAGGCGTGGAGCACCTCCAAAGTTGGCCTGCTCCGGAAGGGCTACCAGAGCCTGAAGAAGCTCGCCACGTTCATCTTCTACAGCTACGCTAAGCCCGGCGCCCCGAACCCCAACTGGGCCTCCATCCAGTACCCTGGCCCCGAGTGGACGCCCCGGCCGGCAAGCCAGCGTATTCGCCCCACGCGCGTTGATCACGACACCGTCTTGCAGTGCGACACCGTTGTTGTGGGCAGTGGAGCCGGCGGTGGGGTAATCGCTGGCGAATTGGCCGCGGCTGGCGACGACGTGATCGTCGTGGAAAAAGGCCCGTACCTTGATGAGGACGAGTTCTCCGGCTACGAGGCCCAGATGATGGCTCGGCTCTACGAAATGCGCGCCTCGCTCACGACGGTCGACGGCGGGCTGAGTGTGCTCGCCGGCAGTTGCCTCGGAGGGGGGACCACGGTCAACTGGGCCGGCGCGTTCCGCACGCCCGAGTACGTGCTGCGTGGCTGGGCGGAGCGGCAAGAGATTCCAGAACTGCTCGGGCCGGCATTTCAGGCCAGCACCGACGCTGTGAGCCGCGCCATCGGTGTCAACACAGACGAGTCGTTTCACAACGCGCAGAACAAGGCGCTCTGGGACGGCGCAAAAAAACTCGGCTACCACGTCGCCGAGATCCCGAAGAACACGCGGGGCTGCACGCCAGACGACGCGTCCTGGTACGGCTTCGGAGGCTTCGGTGATGCGAGCGGGACAAAGCAAAGCACGCTCAAGACGTACCTCCGCACGGCAGCCTCTCACGGTGCCCGGATCATGCCGGACACGACGGTTGAGACCGTGATCGTAAGCCGAGGCCGTGCCATCGGCGTCGAGGCGACGCAACGGGACGAAGAAGGCAACGCGTTCATGGTGACCATCCAGGCACGGCGCGTCGTGGTGGCTGCTGGGGCGCTTCACACGCCGGCGTTGCTGATGCGGAGCGGCGTTACGCATCCGCACCTCGGCCGGCACCTGTATTTGCATCCGACGGTGTCTGTCGCCGCATTTTACCCGCGCCCGATGGACCCTTGGCACGGCAACATGATGACAGCCGTCAGCAACGAGTTCGCCAAACTCGACGATGGTTTTGGAGCCAAGCTCGAAACCCCGCCTGTGCATCCCGGGCTTTTGGCCTTGGCGCTCCCCTGGAAATCCGGCGAGCAGCACAAGGAATTGATGCTCCGGGCGCGCAATCTCGGTGCGTTCATTGTCCTCACGCGCGACCGTCATGGAGGCCGCATCACCACGTCGCGCTCTGGCCGGCCGAAAGTCGAATACGTCCTGAACCCGTACGACCGAAAGCATTTGCTTGCCGGCATTGCCGGAGCGGCCCGGGTACACGTCGCTTCCGGAGCGGAAGAAATTCTCTTCCCGCACAACCAACTTCCCGTCTACCGCACCTCAGACGGAGAGGCGGAGTTGGAGCGCATGATCGCGGAGATGCCGAAGTGGGGATGGAAGCCAAACCAAGTCCCGCTGTTCAGCGCTCACCAGATGGGCACGTGCCGAATGGGCGGAACCGATGCCGGCCATCCCGTCCGCCCCGACGGGCAAGTCCGGGGTGTCCGCGGCCTCTACGTAGCCGATGCGAGTCTCTTCCCCGAGGCCAGTGGCGTCAACCCGATGCTCACGATCATGGCGCTGGCCCACTACGTTGCGCAAGGCCTAAAACACACGCTGCCCTCCGGCGATGGCGCAGCCGGCCGCTCCGACATTGAGATTAAACACCCGACGTCCGGAATAAGGACGAAGGACGAAGGATGAAGGAGCACGAGGTCTAGGATCAGCGTGGGAGGATGAGGGTAGAGAAGACAAAGGGATCGTCTGCATGCGCCTATTCTGACTGCCAGAACAGGTTCAAAGCTTGCGCCATACTTTCATGTCTCCCTTCCGTCCTTCATCCTTATCCCTTCCTCCTTCATCCGGATGCCATAAGCGTCGTACATTCTAGTCTTAGCCTTACCTATTCATCTCCTCGCACGTCATGCAGATTCCTGAACTCATCCTCCGCCAACTTTACACGCTCGGCAGCCTCGAAAACACGGACACCGGTGTCCAGTTTTCCCTCAAGAACCGGCTCACGGATGTCGAACTCGCCGGCTTGTCGAAAGTCGCTATCGATGGTGAAGCTGCCGACCTTTCTGCCGTGACGCTTTCCTTCGGCGATGGCGGTACAACGACGGCGCAGGCTCTCGGGCAGGAAGGCAACGTGCCGTTTGCTCTACGGCAGATCGTCGACGTGACGATTCACGACACGATGCTGGAAGTCGGCCGGCATGAAGTCGAGTTGGGCTTCGAGGCGGCCGGCCTGGGTGAGCTCACGTTCAGCGTGCAGGACGCCATCAAGGGCGAAGAGGCCGTCGACAATGACCCCTCGCACAAGATTCCCCGCGCCTCCGGCGAGGACGACTACAGCCCGAAGCAGGCCGCCGTACGCCGCAGCTTTGCCGAGCAGTTCGCCGGCTCCAAGCTCGACCACGTCGGGCACTTCAGCGTCGACCCCACGACGCTCCGGGGCAACATCGAGCACTTCACGGGCGTCGCGCAGATTCCGCTCGGGCTGGCCGGCCCGCTCAACGTGCACGGCGAACACGCCAACGGCGAATACATCATTCCGCTTGCCACGACGGAAGGCACCCTCGTTGCCTCGTACAACCGCGGGATGCAGGTCATCAACCTCAGCGGCGGCGTGAAATCGACCGTTTCGGACGACCGGATGCAGCGCGCGCCGGTCTTCGTCTTCGATTCGGCCCGGGAAGCGCGTGATTTCCGCGGGTGGGTCCACACCAACTGGGAGCCCATCGCAGCAGCGGCTGAGGCGACGTCCAGTGTGGCCAAGTTGCTCGAAATCGACACGTATCTCGCCAACAAGTTTGCCTTCCTGCGCTTCAACTACTCGACCGGCGACGCCGCCGGCCAGAACATGGTCGGCCGGGCTACCTTCGCTGCGTGCAGCTGGATTCTGGAGCAGGATTGGCCCAAGAACAACGTGCGCCACTTCTACCTCGAGTCGAATTTTGCGACCGACAAGAAGGCGTCGATGGTCAACATCATGCGCACGCGCGGGAAGCGGGTCACGGCCGAGGCGATCATCAAACGAGAGGTGTTGGAGCAGCGGATGCGCGTGACGCCGGAAAACCTGCACTACCACGCCCAGATCGCCAACGTCGGGGCGTTCATGTCTGGGGCCAACAACAACGGCTGCCATTCGCCCAACTTGGTGACGGCGCTCTTCATTGCGACGGGCCAGGACGTAGCGAACGTGTCGGAGTCTTCCGCTGCCATCGTGTTCACCGAGTTGACGAACGATGGCGATCTCTACATGTCGATCACGATTCCTTCGCTCATCGTCGCTACGTACGGTGGTGGTACAGGCATCGGGACGCAGCGCGAATGCCTCGAATTGCTCGGCTGCTTCGGGCGCGACAAGGCGAAGAAATTTGCCGAGATCGTAGCCGGCGCTGCGCTGGCTGGCGAACTCAGCCTCGCCGCTGCCATCTCGTCGAACGACTGGGTGAGCAGCCACGAGAAGTTCGGACGGAACAGGTAGGCTCGCGCTGCTCGCGGGAATTGGTTGGGTAGGTGGGCGGGACGCTCGCGTTGCTCGCTGTGGGTGTTGGGCTCGACCTTGCACAGTTGAACGCCCTGCAGCCGATCAGTCTGCCTAACCATCCATTGCCCAAATATCACCTGCCCAACCGCCTTCCCGTGGAGCGTCAAGGCCGACGAGTTGACGACGAGAGCACATGGAGCGACTCCCAGCTTG
>JBCDHV010000415.1:0-4085 GCA_038749615.1 Bacteroidota bacterium | reverse complement strand
GCGAGCGGGTCTTCACAGGTCCCTAAAATTGGAAGCGGTTTCCGGGATTCTTTTCACCTCTTCTCAACCCCTGACGGCGAACTCCACCAGGCATACTCGTACAAGGAAGCCGCCCAAATTCGGGCTTTTTAGACACCCTCAGAAGCCTGGCTTCTGATCAAAAATCGTACGATGGTTTACAAACGAATCCTCGTCGCTCTCGCAGGCAGAGAGAACGAGGGCCCTGTAATCCACGAGGCCGTGCGACTGGCCGACGCCTTAGGGGCTGAACTCAGGGCAACTCACGTGAATGCACCGAAAGCGGGCAAGCCGTCCATGAAAATGGATACGCCCCCGCTGACGACTGAAGAGGACATCCGGAACCAGTTCCGCATGGCCGGCTTCGACGCACTCGCCGATGAGATCGATGTCCTCATTCTTTCGGGCTATCCTATGGCGAAGGAGATTGCACGAGCGAGCGTGGAATGTGACCTACTCGTCGTAGGCCACCGTCGGAAAAATCGCTACCTCTCCGTCCTTACCCCGTCCGTATCCAAGAACCTGACCGACCGGGTGTCGTGCCCGGTGCTCGTGGTTCCTCGCGGCCTTGCAGAAGAGCTGGCGACCAGTGCCGAAACGCGCACTGTGGCCCCGGTTTCCTGATCTCGAATACGGGAAGCATTACCTAAAGCCGCCCGGCTCTTCTCGGAGAGTCGGGCGTCCTTTTTTGTGGATGTGTGGACGAGTGATCTCGGCGATTCGTGAATGAGTGGAATGGCTCGCGTAGCGGCTAGCCACAGATGGGTTGGGGATGACCGGGGTGCGTGGGTTCTCGGGCGGCAGCGTACCCTGGCAGCGAAACAGTCCGGCACTGGATAGGTGATCGAGCGGCGTAACTCGGCAACAACCTGTGCGACCCGCAGCCGGCCATTCACCAAGCCCAGGAGGGTGAGGAAGCTCGTCAGGCTGGAGCTTGAAGGCTGCTCGCATTCGGTGCGTTGCCATTTTTGGGCTTTGTGCGGCTATATTTCGGCTGGCACGTGGCCCACCACCTTACCACGTCCAGCAACGCCACACCATGCATCGCCGCACCACCGTGAACATTCCGATGCCCAAAGTTTTCGCCGGCCTTCTCGTCGCCTGTGCCCTGCTCACCGCAGGTTGTGATGGCGGGGACGAAACGCCCTCTGTCGACGGCTCCTACAGTGCCGACTTCGTTTACGAGTTCGCGCCTGACGACATCTTGATGACGACGTGGACCATCGAGCTTGACGAAGCCGCCGACGGCTCCGTGACGGGGACGGGTAGGCTGGGAACGGCCAGCCTGAAGTTTTCCGGCCAGTACGACCATCCCGATCTGAACTTGAACGTGACCACGTCCCGCGATGAGTTCTCGGGCAACATTGAGGCCACGGTCTCAGACAACGGCCGGCGGATCGATGCGGTGTACAATTTTTCGATCCTCTATGTCGATGCCGATGTTCAATTTGAACGTCAGTAACTCGGACCGCGAACCCTAGTACTCCAGACGCTCGGATTCGCGCACCAACCGACGGGCTCATGGAAAAGCAGCACCTTGACCCAACAAGCGTTTCTCACAGCGAACGCATGCATCGCCGCTGGAAGCGCGAGGGCCGCCGGCCGGCACGTGACACCTGGATCGACCTCCGGCTGACGCGCTACCTACTCAGCTTGGCCGTCGCCCTCGGGCTCGTCGCCGTGCTCTTCGTGTTGCCGATCGGCGCGCGCGATCTGATGTTCGGATGGGGAGCGGCCGGCCCGGTGGCAGATCTCACGCTCTTGCCTGATCCCAAGGTCGAAGCCGAGCAGCACTCCGGCGGCATCCAAACCCGCCTCGTTGGCGACGGAGCCGGGGCAGGCGCGCGTCCGCAGACGCCCAACCAAGAAGCCACCCCAGAGCCCGTCGACGAAAACGACCCGCCCGAAGTGATCCCGATACTCGACGACGAGCCGGCTGAAGCCCGCCCGGTCCTCGAGTTCGTCGAACACCAGCCGTCGATTGAAGGGGGCCTCGGAGCGCTCTACATGAACATCGAGTACCCTGAAGACGCCCGCGTTAACGACATCGAGGGCCGTGTGATCGTCCGCTTCGTGGTAGAACCCGATGGCTCGACGAGCGACATCCAAGTCTCCCGCAGCCTCTACGCCTCGTGCGACTCCGCGGCCGTCCGCGCCGTCCGAAACACCCGTTTCGTTCCTGGCCGGCAAAACGGCCACCTCGTCCGCGTCCGCATGAACCTCCCCGTCCGCTTCCGCCTCATCGACGCCAACGAAGCCACAGCCGAAGCCAACGAGCCGGCAGCCAACTCCATCGAAACACCCCCAAATCAATAGTCCCCCCTCCGTCCCCCACCCCCTGCTCCCTTCCCCTTAATCCTTCCACCTTCATCCCTCATCCCCACCGACGTGTGAAGAATCGCCGGTGTGAATAAATCCCACGGCGCACACATTGTGCAGTCGAGTGCCGCCGCGTAGCTTCGAGGTTTAGAATTTTCCTGATGGCGTTCACCCCTCGATGGCTACTCCCACGTCTGTCCAAACCACTCCTCTTCACGCCCACCACGTCGCGCTTGGCGCTCGCATGATGCCGTTTGCCGGCTTCGACATGCCGGTCCAGTACTCGGGGATCGTCGATGAGCACATGGCTGTACGCAACGCCGCCGGCGTGTTCGACGTGAGCCATATGGGCGAGGTCTATGTTGAAGGACCGCACGCGTTCGACTTCGTGCAGCAGCTTGTCACCAACGATGCTAGCACGCTGACCGACGGCCGAGCGATGTACGCCGCGATGTGCACCGAATCGGGCGGCATCGTGGACGATCTGCTCGTCTACCGGTTCTCGGAAGAACGGTACATGCTCGTCATCAACGCGAGCAACATCGAAGGCGATCTCGCCTGGATGCATGCCCACAACCCGATGGGTGCCAACCTGATCGACCGATCCAACGAGACGGCTCTGATCGCCGTTCAAGGGCCAAAGGCGATGGAGATCGTAGGCCGGCTCACTGATATGGCCGTCGAGGAGATTCCGTACTACCACTTCGCCGTCCCCGCACCAGGCACCTTCCTGGAGTGCCAGGACGCCATCCTGTCCCACACCGGGTACACGGGCGAACCGGGTCTGGAGATCTACTGCGAAGCCGACCGTGCCGCTCACGTCTGGGAACGCCTGCTGGAGGCTGGGGCGGACCTCGGCCTCAAACCTGCCGGGCTCGGCGCGCGCGACACGCTGCGCCTGGAAGCCGGCTACTGCCTCTACGGAAACGACATTACTCTGGAGACCACACCCCTCGAAGCCGGGCTCGGTTGGATCACCAAGTTGAAGGCCGGCCCGTTCGTCGGCAGCGACGCCCTGGCTCAGCAAAAAGCGGATGGCATCCCGCGCCGGCTTGTGGCCTTCGTGATGCAGGAACGGGGCATTCCGCGCCAAGGCTACCCCCTGTTCGATGCAGAGGGCCAAGAAATCGGCGTGGTGACCAGCGGCTCGCAGTCACCCATCCTCGGGGCCGGCATTGGGCTCGGGTACGTGCCACGCGACGCGCGCTACACCAAGCCGGGCTCTGAACTCTTCGTCGGCGTACGTTCTCGCCGGCTCAAGGCCCTTGTTGGCAAGACGCCCCTTCACAAGTAAGCTTCTCTTCCCACCCCTGCTTCCACGCCACGCTGCTACGGTCTGTAGCACTGATTCTTATTGCTTAGACGATGAATATTGACGTTCGGCTGATTCCCAACGCCATCTCGGAAAAAGACGTGCGCGACCGCGTCGTGGTCGTGATCGACGTGCTGCGTTCCTGCTCGACGATAGCGACGGCCTTCGCCAACGGTGCGCGTGAAGTCATTCCCTCCCCGGACATGGCCACCGCCAGCCGGATCGCCGCCAACATGGACGCCGACCGGTTTCGGCTAGGCGGTGAGAAAGAGGGCCGAAAGATCGACGGGTACCACCTCGGTAATTCCCCGCTAGAGTACACGGCAGACGAAGTCGAAAACCGAACGATCGTCTTCAAATCGACCAACGGGACCGACGCGATCCTGATGGGCACGGCCGCGAAGCATCTCGTGACGGCCAGTCTCCTGAATGCCGG
>JBCDHV010000414.1:0-4103 GCA_038749615.1 Bacteroidota bacterium | reverse complement strand
CCCGGTAGACCCGGTCCGCGCTGGTGTGGAAGCTGTCGAAGCTCAACTCATGGCGGACGAAGAGCAGGATCAGCAACGTAGCTGCGAGGCCCAGAGTCAGGCCAACCCCGTTGATGAGGGCGTAGGCTTTTTGGCGCTGGAACAGCCGGAGGGTAACGCGGAAGTAGGTCTTGAACATCGGATCGAGAGCGGTTGGAGGCCCGTGAGGGGCGGTGCCGTTTCTTGATCCCAAGCTACCTGAATACCCCGCCGAGCGGTTGACGCAGCCTGACTCTCCGCGTGGTGCACGCCGGCCAATGCCGGCTAGTCGATTTAGCCCACCGGGGTGAGCTCGCCTTGCTCGCGTACAAAGGGGGAGAGGTGCCAGGTGGAAATGTGGGGGACGAGCTAGAACCAGTCAGCCCTACGAGATAGGCAAAGATGCTCCATGCGTGACACTCCGCAGCCCGAGCGCAGCGAGCCGCCTCACGCCTCCCCCTGGCACCTCCCATCCTCTCCACGTGAGCAACGCGAACCCCCGTCCACGCATCCACAAAAAAAGCCGGCACCCTAGACGGGGCCGGCTTTTTTGGAAAGTCCGGACAACTCAAATGTGGAGCTTACTTTGTGACCGCGAGGTGGAGCTTGATGCGCTCGTTCGTGTCGCTGAACATGCGGATGTGTTCGGTCTCAATGTCGAACGCCGTGTGCGGGGTGGCCGCGATGTGAGTCACTTCGACGATCTCGCCGGAGGCCAGCGTGAACCGGGCGCTGTCTTTGATACCGCCGCCATCGTAAAGGCGCTCGTAGTCGAAGTAGACGACCGTGACACCGTTCTCAGTGACGTAGTGGACCGAGGTGGGCTCGTCGGTGGTGAATCCAACGTCAAGGACGCCGCCGTTCAGTTTCGTGTTTGGTGCCGTGTGGACGACTTCACCGTCGCGCAGAAAGACGAGATCGGCAGACTCAGCGGCGAGGGTGGAGAAATCGAAGGACACGTCCTTGGTGCCGTCTGGGTTACCGTAGTGACGGCCGAGGGCGATGAGGCCTTGCTTCCCGTTGATCCGGCCCTCGAAGTGCACATCAAAGCGGGTGCCGGCGGGTACGGCGACGGGCGCAAAGTGGAGGTCTGTGCGGTCTAGACCGATGACGGATTTCGAGAAGACTTCGGCTTGGGGCGTGGAGGTCACAGGCTCGACTTCAGCGTCGACTACCGGCTCGCAGCCGGTGATGATCAGAGCGACGAGGACGAGAAGGGTTGCAAGACGACCGTGCATGACAGTAGGGGATATCAGTGGTGGAGAAAACGGTGCGGCTTGGCTCTTGTGGGGAGGAGCATTCCGTGGTGTGTCGGAACAGTGGATAATCTAATGGGAGTCTTCAGGGCTGCCATGATCTGTGGGAGGGAAACCCAATGGCGCTCGCCGTTCAGATCCGAGAGGTGCTGATGTACTGCGCGCTAGTACACGTGTACTAGGCCCGGTAGTGGGTCCCTTGGCAGCAACCGAAGAGCCTGGTTTGGCCGTGTCTGACGCGGTGGCGCTGGTGGGCTGCTGTCTCTGGTCAGGTCTCGGTGGACAGAGCACTCAACAGAGCAGACTCCGCCTCAGAGAATTCCAACCCTCGGCGCTTCATGACGGCTCGGGCTACCTGAAAGGCTTTGCGCAGCAAATAGGGCCGGAAGCCTTCGGGGCCGCCCCAAGAAAAATGCGGGGCGTACCGAGGCATATAACCTCCTCCGAAGAGATTGCAGAAGACACCGATGACCGTGCCGGTGTTGAACATCGTGTTGATGCCGGCCTTCGAATGATCGCCCATGATGAGCCCGATGAACTGCCGGCCGGTGGTGGTATACCGGCCCTCGCTCATGTCGTAGAGGTCGACGATCCCGTAGTCGTTGCGCAAATTCGAGGTGTTGGTATCCGCGCCCAAGTTGCACCACCGGCCGAGGTAGCTATTGCCGAGGTAGCCGTCGTGCCCCTTGTTCGAGAACGAGTGCAAGACGCTCGCGTGGATTTCCCCGCCGGCCTTGCACCACGGCCCGATCACAGACTGGTCGACCCGCGCGGCCATCTTGACCTGTGCGTGCGCCCCGATGCTCACAGGCCCGCGCAAAATTGCCCCTTCCATCACTGTCGCGTTTTCCCCGATAAGGACCGGTCCGGCAGAGGCGTTCAAGATGGCGCCGGCGTGAACCCGACTACCGGGCGCAAGATAAATCTGCTCTGGTGCTTCCAGGATGGCATGCGGGCTCACGTGTGCTCCCGTGTGCTCACCCAACGGAAATGAGGCCGCGTCTTCTACGATGCGCGGGCCGATAGCATCGAGTACGTCCCAGACACGCGCGAGCATGTACGGTGCGCCTAGGTCTTCGGTTGGTGCATCTTGATTGAGGTCGCCCCCAGCCGGCCGCCACGCGGCTGCCACGTGATCGCCGGCTGTGAACGTGCGTGCGGGCTCGTTGCCGGCAGCGCAGTGCTTCAGCCGTTCGAGGGCTGGGCCCCGTGTGCACACGAGCCGCGCGTTGAGGTAGAGCGTGGGGCCTGATGTCGGCTCGTTGACGGACACGCCCGGATGTTCGTGGCGCACGACCTCGGCGAGCGCGTCCCGCACGTGCAGCGCAACGCCAGCATCTGGCCAGACGTGTTGCCAGCGCTCAAGCAGCGTGAGGGGGCCGAGGCGGAGATCGGCGACGGCTCGGGTGCTGGTAAGTGGCGCGAACCGGCCGGCGAGACCGTCTTCGAACAGGCAGATGGTCATGGGGAAAGGCGGAGTGTGCATTTTACGCCGCGTACACGTCGCGGAGTGTACATTGCAAAAAGGCCGGCGAGCCGCGACGTTGTGGTCTGCGGCCTGGCGGTTGTGTTTCTAGCCGAACATACACAACCTCTTGCCGTCCCAGCCGTGAAGCCCGTCCAAAGGGTGCGCGCACGCTCCTCTTTTTGAATTACGCATCGAACCTACACATCAAACCACGCAACTCA
Organism: Bacteroidota bacterium; assembly: GCA_038749615.1. GTDB lineage: Bacteria > Bacteroidota > Rhodothermia > Rhodothermales > DATKEJ01 > JBCDHV01. Next base: position 1,140 of record JBCDHV010000414.1, on the reverse strand, counting down.
GACACCCATGAAGTTCTTCATCGACACTGCAGACCTCAACGAGATCAAAGAAGCCAACGCCATGGGCGTGCTCGACGGTGTGACGACGAACCCGTCGCTCATGAAAAAAGCCGGCGGCGATGATTTCCACGAGCACATCGTCAAAATCTGCGAACTCGTCGACGGCGATGTCTCGGCCGAAGTCGTCGCGACGGATTACGACGGCATCATGAGCGAAGGCCGGACGCTAGCCAAGCTGCACGACAACGTAGTGGTCAAGGTGCCTCTCATCGGTGATGGCATCAAGGCTATCAAGAGCTTCACCGAAGAAGGCATCCGCACCAACTGCACGCTCTGCTTTTCGCCGACGCAAGCCCTGATCGCCGCCAAAGCCGGCGCGACCTACATCAGTCCGTTTGTCGGCCGGCTCGATGATATCTCGCACGACGGCATGGAGCTGATCGAGCAAATCGTGACGATCTACACCAACTACGGCTTCTCCACTGAAGTACTGGTCGCCTCCGTCCGCCACCCGAAGCACGTCGTAGACGCCGCCATCATGGGCGCTGACGTCTGCACGATCCCCTTCGATGTCATCAACAAGCTCATCAAGCACCCGCTGACGGACAACGGCCTGGAAAAATTCCTCGCCGACTGGGAAGCGTACCAGGCTCAGCATGCGTGACCGCGGGCTGGAAGTATGATTTATGATTTGGGATTTATGAAGGGTCGTTCGGGCAGGTTGCCTCATCCGAAAAAGTCCATCCGCTGGAGACCGGGCTCTACGGAATAACCCGGCTAAACCACGCCGCTCCTCCGTGACCGGAGGCTGGAAGTATGACTCATGAAAGGGTATTTCTCCTGCTTCTGTCCCTACGAAACAACGTCAGTCCGCCGGAGACCAAGCGTTGCGTCGCGATCTAGCTAAACCGCGCCGCTCCTCATAAATCATAATTCCCAACTCATAATTCCACACAACCCACTCCTCCACACTCAACTCCTCCACCGATCCACCCCAAGGCCCCTAACCCTCGTAACTGGCGCGACGGGACTGCTCGGTTCGGAACTCGTCCGGCAGCTCGTTGAGGCGAACGAGCCGGTTGCCATCCTGGGCCGGCCGACCTCGAAGCTGGACCTGTTGGGGCCGGCGGCCGACGCCGT
>JBCDHV010000413.1:0-4118 GCA_038749615.1 Bacteroidota bacterium | reverse complement strand
CGCTCGGTTTTTGGCAATGCCGAGCTGTTGCGCGAGCGGCAGGGCAAGCAACGTGTGGCTCCCGACGATGCTTCCCAGCAGCGCCGCCGCCGGCCAGCCGTACCCGAGCATTCGTGGCCCAATCAATAGCGCGAGCCCCATCGGAATGGAGAACGACAGCACCCCGAACGCCAGCGCCAGCCCTCGCTGCCGGCGGAATTCCCCGAGGTCGAGCGTGACCCCAGCGGTAAACATCAGGTAGAGCAACCCGAACGTGCCGAGCAGCACGAAAGTGGCATCTCGTTCGAGCAGCCCCGTCACGCTCGGCCCAGCCAATGCCCCGAGCACGATCAGCCCCACGAGCCCTGGTACCCGCAACCGCTCGAACACCAACGGCCCGATGAGCAGAATCATCATCGTGATCGCCACGATGAGCACGGGGTCAGTCAGCGGAAGGGTAATGTCAGGTAGGTTCATGGAGTCCGTTCAGCCGGCGTTTGTTTGCACGGGGTGCGCAAAGGAGTCGAATTGGGCGGAATCGCACGTCTTGCACCGTGTCTTTCCGTGTCTTTCCGTGTCTTTTTCAGGCAATTCTCCAACGTGCCCCTCGGCCGTGGCCGACGAGGGAGACCAGATTGACGCGCCTCAAAAACTGGAGGTTGTCCTGGACGGTCCGCTCCGGCGTGTCGTCCAAGGCTGCAAGAAGGTCGCGCAAAGCAACAGGCTCAAGGTCGGCCACAACCTGGAGAATGTTGCGCTGCAGTTCCGTGAGGTCTCGCTCGAACCGCGTTGGAGGAACGTAGGCATCCGGTAAGAAACGTACGGTGACTGTTTCCGATGCTTCGATAAACTCGGGGCGTTCGAGACCTGCCTGCTCGCTCAATTCGAGAATTTTCTGCGTTCCCCGGCCCCAGGACTCAATCACACCGCGCCGATAGAATACGTTCGCGATGTTCGGATTCCATGGTCTTGATTTTCTGCTGGTGATCAGATCGTCAACGGTCAGGCCAAAGGGGAGCCGCCCCACGCTCGTGATCTCCAACCGATCGTCAAAGATGGCGACGCTGACGTAGCCGCCGGCTACGGCGTAGTCTCGATGGCACAGTGCGTTGGCTAGCGCCTCACGAAGGGCTTCGGGCGGGTAGAGCGGCACGTCCTCGCGCTCGTAGACGCCAGGAATGATGCGGCCGGCAATCGGCAGATAATCCTGCAAGAACACCTGCGCGGCGACGAAGAGCCGAAAGGCATTGCCCACGACTTGACGGTTGTCGACGAACTCGGACATCGTGGTCCCCCTGAACTTGGCGAGTTTCAGGTGGCACTGCGGATAATACGGCCGCATTCGCTCTTCGCGGCCAAACAGCGCGAAGGCGGCGTTCGTGATCCGGCCATCTTCGAGCAATAGCCCGAGCCCTTCGAGAACCTCTCTGGGGTCCCGCGTGCCCGGTTCGGCCATGCGTCCACGCCGGATGCTTTCTTCCACCGTCCGCGTGATCTCGGCTGCGTCGAGGTCGGATACGTCTCGTTGATAGGCCGGCTGCAGCTCCCAGCGCTGCATCGGATGCGCCCGCTCGATCAGGAGGCGCTCGTACACGTTCTGCGGCATCTCCAAGGTCGTCGGGCCCTGCCGGAAGAAGGCTCGGCCCGCGTACGTGTACGGCTTTTCAAGACCAGCCGGCACACGCAGCACGAGGCATTGCTTTCCACTCGCTAAGTCGACCCGTTCTGGCTGAACGGGCACATAGGGCGCGATGCGGCGAAGCTCTTGGACGACCTGCTCCATCGTGGAATCGCTTACCTGTTGGCCTACGAGTTTACCGTCGGATCGTACACCGAACACGAGTACGCCTCCCTCGCTATTCAGCATTGCGCAGATCGACTTTGCCGCGTTGGTTCGCTGGCCAGTCGATTTTTTAAACTCGAGCGTCGCGCTTTCGCCTTCGGAGGCCAGTACGTGGAGTCGGGCTTCTGTCATGCTGCGAAACTAGGGGACGCGTACGCCTCCACCAACCCGCCGGCACCTCGTGATTTTGCACACGTCTCGCAACTTTGCGCCAACCCAATAGCCGGCTTATGTTTAACGACCATCCTCCAAAAAGTGGAAGCGCTCCCACCTGCTCCCGAACCCTCCTCAACCCGTACCCCGGATGAACCAAGAACTCCTCCAAATGGTCATGCAGAACGCCAACATCTCCGAGATGGCGTCCAAAATGGCCCTTCAAACTGTAGCTTCGTACCTCAGCAAGCAACTGCCGGCACCGATCGCTGGCCAAGTCGAAGCGCTCATCGCCGGTGGTGGCGGGGGCGGAGCAGCCGGCATGCTCGGCGATGCCATGAAAGGCTTCGGCAAGAAAGACGACGGCGACGACAAAGGCGGCCTCGGCGGCGCGCTCGGCAGCCTGTTGGGGTGAACGTAGATGCGTTGTGTGTGGATTTGTGGTGCGTAGTCCCAGGACTGTGTACTGCGGCCCCCACGTGACTACATACCAACGAACCACATACCCACAAACCACGATAGACCATGGCAATCCCCGTTGGCAAGCTCAAAGGCATGAGTGCCCAGCTTGCAAAAATCGTCCGGCAGCAGGGCATCACCAACAGCGATCAGTACCTCGCCGCCGTCAAAACGAAAGCGCAGCGCAAGGCCCTCGCCCAAATGGCCGGCGTCGATGAAGCGACCGTCCGCGAAGCCGGCAACCGCGCGGACCTCAACCGCATCTCCGGCATCGGCGGCGTGTACTCGGACTTGCTGGAAGTGGCCGGCGTCGACACCGTCGCCGAGCTCAAGAACCGTAACGCTGCCAACCTCCACGCAAAAATGACGGAGGTCAACGCCGAGAAAAATCTCACCAAACGCGTCCCCCCGCTCAGCCTCGTCGAGACGTGGGTCGCCACGGCCAAGACGATGGAACGCGGCATGGAGTACTAGACCTCGTGTCTTCTCAAGCATGGACGAACGCCGCTTCGGAGCTTCCGGGGCGGCGTTCGGCATGGATTGAACCCATCCTTGTTCGACGAGGCACACGGGCTTCAGCCTTCTCCCCCAAGCACGTCTGGCCAACGTGACCTCGATTACGCAGCGGTAGAACGCCTGCTTCTCCAACGTTCAGCCACTACGTCCGCTCTGCAGCCATCTGCGAAACCATGAGCCGAATCTTCCCCTATGTGCTTCTCACGGTGTCGGCCGTCCTATTTATCTGGGCCGTGTTGGGCTTCATCGAGTACTTCGCGCCATCGGTGGCGTTCGGCTTGCAGGATCCTGGCTTCCCACCGGGGACGCAGTTTCTCCACTGGCTGTTGCTCCTCCTCACGGGGACGATCTTCGTCGCCGGCTTTCTGCTGCGCTGGAGGCACACGCCCTTCGCAACGATCACCATGTACGCGACGCTGGCCACCCTGTGCTTCGTGGAGACCGTCGACTTCGGCGCGTTCGGCGGCGGGCCCGAACGGTTTGGCTTTATGGCGGCCGAATATGTGGTCTACATCGCCCTTTCCATCTACCTGACGCGCTCGCAGCACATCGCAGAGCGCTTCGAGACACCCACGGCATGACTCTGCTCCTCTTCAGTGGAGCGGGCATGATTGACCACGGCGTTATTGACCATGGCGTTTCTACGCGCGCCGTGCGCTACAGACTTTGGCCTGTGTGGCTGGAGCAGCTCTTCCACGCCATGCAGTCCAGCTGAGTCGATACCCGTACTCCCTGTCAGCGCCTGGCAAGGAGCCTCCGCACGCACACTCTTGATTGGCGGGTGTATCTTCTACCTTTCGCTCCCCAAGCAACCACGAAGCCGCCATGGCAACCACCAAGAAGCACGACGAACGCATCGCGAACCTGACGTTCGCGGGTGTTTATCCGCACTATGTCACGAAGATCGAGAAGAAGAACAGATCGCTGGAAGAGCTTCATCAAGTTATTTCCTGGCTGACTGGTTTTGAGCCAGAAGACCTTCACCGTCTGATCGACAGCCGGGCGACCTTTGCTCAATTCTTCGCTGAGGCGACGGTCAACCCCAACGCGAGCCTGATCACGGGCTCGATCTGTGGCTACCGCATAGAAGAAATCGAAACCCCGCTGACCAAGCAGGTCAGGTACTTGGATAACCTGGTCGATGAGTTGGCGAAGGGCCGGAAGATGG
>JBCDHV010000412.1:0-4130 GCA_038749615.1 Bacteroidota bacterium | reverse complement strand
GCCGGCACCGGCTGCATGGCTGCTATCGACGCGGAGCGCTGGCTCGCCGAGCAAGGCGAGATCGACGCCGTCCGCACCCAGACCGAGTACCACGCAGAGACGTGATTTGTTAAATCGGGGATTTAACAAATCACGGATCTAAAAAAAGCTGCCCAGAAATTTGGCATTTTACGCATGTCTTGGTGAACCCCCTTCACCAAACGACACGAAAATGCCCACTGATTTTTGGAAGCCTTTCATGCCAGGGCAGACGTTTCACGTCTTTAACCGTGGCAACGACCGTGGCCTCCTGTTCTACAATCAAGAACACTACGGCGACTTCCTCGCTCGCGTCTGGCGAAAGCTTCATGCGTACGTCGACCTCTACGCCTTTGCGCTGCTGCCAAACCACTTTCATCTGTTGCTGCGCATCAAACCAGAGGAGCAAATCCTCTTGGCGTCTTCTCTGGATTACAAACCCACATCGCGGGCATGCCATGAGGCAGCAAACGCAGTGGTAAGCCGGCGCTTTCGGGAGCTCTTTCTAGGATTCGCCAAGCACGTGAACGCGACCACTGAGCGAGAAGGGAGCCTGTTCCGAGAGCGCGTCCGCCGGCTTGAAATCGATTCGGAAATCTACCTTCTCGAGGCACTCCGCTATATCAACCGAAACGGTTGGAAGCACGGCGTCGTGGAGAACTTCGAGGACTACGGATACACTTCCTACAACGCACTAGTGCGAGGTGATTCTGCACTCCTGGCTCGGGACGAGGTCGTGTCGTGGTTTGGTTCGGTGGAAGCGTTCGCCGAGTTCCATCAAGCAGATTCACCCACACCGCGCCATGTGGAAGTCTTGACGAAGGCTCCTACAGTCGTCAACTAAATCGGCGATTTGTTAAATCGCCGATTTAACAAATCGCTCCGGGGTCCGCCGGCGGACGTGCTGGTCCTGGATGCGCCGCCACATCGCAAGCCCGAAACCACCGAGCATCAGGAAGAAGCCGTACCACAGGAAGTTGATCGCTGGCTTCTCGTAGGCTTGCACCAGTAGCCACTCCCGCGGCGTTTCAGCGAAGATGCGGGCCGCCGCGTCCTGGCCGTCGGCGTCGAGGTCGATGCCGGCGAAGGTGAGCTTGAGGCCCCAGTCTTCGATTTGGCTCTGGAGAAACTGCGGCTCATCGCTCGACTCAGGCAGGGCGTAGATCGGCCACAAGGTGCGGCTCTCGCCGGTCGAGAGGTTCATCGCTTCGATCTGCGCTGCAACGACGATCCGGAGGTCGTCCGGGTTGAGGTATTGGTCGACTTGCAGCCGGGGCTCGTTGAACTGGATCGTCGGCCGGCCGTCGTCGCCTTCCACGATGCGGCCAGGGTCGAGGCCCTTGAGGAAGAGCGCGTAGTTGCCCGTGCTCGTGCGGCCGGTTTCGCCTTGGCGAAGGTTGAACTCCTCGGCATCGCCTTCACCACGGGGCTGGCCTTCTTCGAGCCGGGCCGAGGGGTTGACGGCCACGTACAGATCTTGCTCGACGAACGCTTGCACGTCCGGATGCTGAATCCATTGATCCGTGCGGCTCTTGTAGGCAATCGGCTTCATCGTGTACTCGCGGCCCATGTGGTCGACCACGTCCAGGATGTACGCCGTCCCTTCGAGTTCGGCCTGTTCCTGCCCGGAATACGTGATCGTATAGCCTTCTAGCTCGACCGTCTGGCCCTGGTTGATAATAAAGCTGTCGCGGTCCACGACGCCCTCTTCTGTGAGCGGGTTGTTGAAGCCCGTACTCGCCAGAATGCCGAACAGCATGAAGGCAAACCCAATGTGGGTGACGGCCCCGCCGGCGAGCCGGAGGTTGCCGCGCCCGATCCGCCACAACACGATGGCGTTACCGCTCAACGCGAAGAAGCTCGAAAACAGAAGCAAGGCCATCCAGATGCCGTAGCTCGGCCCCATCATCGTGCTCCGCATGGCCTCCGCGAAGGGCGTCACGACCAGGATGAGCACCGTGCCGGCTACGCTCGCGACGAGCGGCCACAGCAGCACTTTGTTGACGTTCTCAACCTTCATCCGATTCCACCAGAACAGCTGGCCCAGCCCAATCAGGAAGGCGATCACAGCGGTGATCGGGAGCGACCACTTGTTGTAGAACTCGATCGGAACGCCCGACGGGTTGTCGCGGAAGATGCGGCCGAAGATGGGCGCGCTCGTACCAAGAATGATCACGAGCGAGATGGCGCAAAGCAGCATCGCGCCGCTGAAGATCATGAACTCGCGCGAGAGCAGCGCCGGCTCTTTCTTTGGAGTGGGCAGCTCTTTGTAACGCTTGATGTAGAGCCCGAAGCCGATGGCTCCCATCGAGAGAATCCAGAGCAGCAACTGGTTGTTGAGCCCGAGATCGACGAACGAGTGCACCGAGATGTCGCCCAGGATACCGCTGCGGGTCAGGAAGGTCGAATAGACCACCAGCATGTAGGCGATGATGTTGAGCAGAATCGACGCCTTGTAGCTCTGCCCGCTGCGTTTCTGTGCGAGCATCGTGTGGATCGCCGCTACGCCGATGAGCCACGGCACGAGTGAGCTGTTCTCAACGGGGTCCCACGCCCAGTAGCCACCAAACGAGAGGGTGACGTACGCCCAGTAGCCGCCCATGAGCAGCCCGGAGCCGAGCATCATCGCCGAGAAGAGCGCCCAGGGGAGCGCCGGCTTCACCCACGAGCTGTAATCGCGCGTCCACAAGCCGGCAATCGCGTACGCAAACGGTACGATCATCAGCGCAAACCCGATGAACATCGTCGGCGGGTGGATGGCCATCCAGGGGTTCTTGAGCAGATCATTCAGCCCGTTTCCATCCGGCGGAGTGCCGCCGTTCTGGAGAAACGGTGCGTCCGGGAAATGCGTGGTTAGCAGTTTGAATGGATCCGATCCGATGGGGACCGAGCCGAATTGCAGCCCGACGATCATCGAGATCATGAACATCTGGCAGAAGGCAATCACGGCCATCGACGGCGCTTCGAGATGCCGGCCGTACTTGATGACGCCCCAACCCGTTAGACCGGTGAACATCATCCAGACCATGAACGACCCTTCCTGGCCGGCCCAGAGCGACGAGATCAGGTAGTACGGTGGAAGATCCAGCGACGTGTTCTTCCAGACGTAGTAGTACGAGAAGTCGTGCGTGAAGAGCAGATACCACAGCAAACCGGAGGCGCCGAAGAGCATCGTCGTCGAGAGCGTCCAGCCGAGACGGCCCAGACGCAGCCAGTTCGACTCAACGCCGGCGCGCTGGTCATTCGTCGCCCGGTAGTATGCGAACACGGTGCCGATGCACAGCACGAAGCTGCCGAGAATCAGCACATTGCCTAAGATGCCGACCATGGGGAATGGGGAGTTAGTTGGGTGGTGTGAGCTTTCAATTCAAACTGAAAATCACTGTTCCACCAGGTGGGGCCTTGCCGTACGGTTTTCGCGAAACTTCTGTTCTACAGCAGCAGGAAAGGGATGTGAATCCGCAGAGGTGGGAGCGGAGTCGCCTCGGATATGTAGATTCCGGATGTGGGCTTCCTCTCACGCAGCTCCGCTCAGCCACCCTCACCACCATGCTTGGCCGCCTCTCCCCACGTTCACGGCGAAATCTGGTTCGCGTGTTGCCGTTCGGCCTCATCTGGTTCGTGTTCAGCCAGATCTTTCTCTTTAGCGATCTCCTCGCCATCAGACACGTGAAAGTGTTGCCCGAGGAGGCGATTCAGCCCGATGTAGCTATCTATCTGGTGGCCTCGTTCGCTGTTACGACTGTCGGGTTGCTCATCGGTGTGGTGGAGCTGCTGTTCTTGAGTGATCGTTTCGCCGACAAGAGTTTGAAGCGGAAGCTGGTGTCCAAAGCATGCATCCACGCAGCCATCTTGGGTGCAGCGATCCTGGTCACTTATCCAGTAGCAGCGAGTATGGAGATCGGGACGAGCGTCTTCGACGTCCGCGTGTGGGAACGCTTCGCCGTCTTTCTGTCCAGCGCAACGCTCTTGAGCAATGTTGTGCAGCTTCTGACGATGCTCGTCGTCTCGCTCATCTACGCCGAGATCAGCGAGCACATCGGCCACGGCATACTCGTGAACTTCTTCACCGGCCGGTACCACAGGCCCAAGGAAGAAACCCGCATTTTCAT
>JBCDHV010000411.1:0-4134 GCA_038749615.1 Bacteroidota bacterium | reverse complement strand
GTCTCGGTGTCCGTCGAGGGCGCAGACGGCCGGCAGTGGCTGGAAGCCGGCCCCGCCGCGTCGGGTACGTACCGGTTGCACCTTCGGGCCGACGATCCAGGCCCCGTGTACGTGCAAGCCATGCATCCTGAGTCCACCGAGAACGCCTACGTCAAGGTCGGCGACGAGTGGCGTTCCCTGGCTGCTCCGGTCGCGCTCGGTGCCGGCGTGTGGACGGTCCGCGTTCAGCCGGCCGGTGCCCCCCCGATGGCCACCCAACTCACGGCCTATCCGAATCCTATCGTTTCATCCGCTCAGATCGAGTACGCGCTGGACGCAGCCGGACTCGTCGAGTTGGCTGTGTACGACGTGCTCGGCCGGCGGGTGGAAACACTCGTGAGCCGGGCCCTCAGCCCCGGGCGCTACCAAACCGTCTGGAAGACCGGCACGGCTTCGCCCGGCACCTATTTCCTCGTGCTGCAGACGCCGGCGGACGTGGTGTCTGTTACGGTTGCAGTTGGAGGGTAGCTAGCCACCAGAGGGCGAGTTGATAACTCCTTTTCGCCCAGGCCAAAGTGCCAGGCGAAGGAGGTCTTTGCATGTGGACAACGCCTCGCCTACATTCAAGTCACTCACTTCACACAAGACACCGCGGCTTCCGGCAAGGGAGTACAGACGGTGATGCACTTCTTTTCAAGCAAGGCCGAGGCGGTTCGGAGTGCCGTCAGCTTGCCTGCAACCCGCTCCTTCCCATGCGCTACGTTTGTGTTCTTTTCTCCTTGTGTCTGGCATTTCCAGCACTGGCTCAGACAGTCACCCAAGTTGATGCTGATTGGCTCCACACCTGCGTCGTTACGGACGCGAACACAGTACGCTGCTGGGGGTACGGCGGAGAGGGCCGGCTCGGGTACGGCAACCTGGACTTGATCGGGGACAACGAACATCCATCATCTGCTGGTGACGTGGATGTGGGGGTCGGGGTTGAACAGGTTGCCCTCGGGCCTTCCCACACGTGTGCGCTCACTGTTGGTGGCAACGTGCGGTGTTGGGGCCAGGGTCTCGGTGGCCGGCTCGGCTACGCTGCCGCTCCGGGAGTTACCGACATCAAAGACCTCGATATAGGCGACAATGAACACCCGTCCACGGCCGGCAATGTACAGGTCTTCGATCCTGTAACCGAGAGCTCGCTGTCCGTTACTCAGGTTGCTGCGGGAAGCGCATACACCTGTGTCTTAACGAGCGCTGGTAACGTGCGCTGCTGGGGAGGTAGTTACCACGGTCAACTCGGCTATGGGAATACCGATACTATCGGCGATGACGAGCACCCGTCCACGGTCGGCAACGTTGATATCGGGGCAGCCGTAGTCCAGATTTCGACAGGGAGCCAGCATGCGTGCGCTGTTACAAATACGGGTGGTGTGCGGTGTTGGGGAGACAGTTGGGCTGGTAAACTTGGCTACGGGAGTGCCGACAAGGTGGGCGACGACGAACACCCGTCTTCAGTCGGTGATATCGACGTGGGCGCTACCGTCACCCAGGTTTCTGCAGGCGAGTCCCACACGTGTGTCGTCACAGCTGCCGGTACGGTGCGGTGCTGGGGCGAGGCTGACTCTGGCCGCCTTGGTTACGGAGGGCGCGTTTGGAGAGATGTCGGGGACGACGAGATGCCTTCGTCCGTCGGAGATGTACCCGTCTTCGAACCGGCAACCAAGACAGCAGCTACGGTGACCCAGGTTTCGGCCGGTAGGCTTCACACATGTGCGCTCACAAGTATGAATACCGTGCGGTGCTGGGGTGAGGGCGACGCGGGAATACTCGGTTACGGGAATGAGGATAACATCGGTGACAACGAACTCCCCTACGAGGCTGGCGATGTCAATGTCGGCGAGCCTGTGGCCCAAGTCGTTGCCGGCGGACAGACCACGTGCGCAGTAACGGTGGCAGGTGGTGTACGGTGTTGGGGAGGAGGCTTCCATGGACATCCGGCTCTGGGGGCGATAGGTGACGACGAAGACCCAGCTACAGCCGGCGACATCCAAATCTTTGTACCCCTGCCGGTCGAACTCACCGCTTTCAACGCTGTACTCGCCGGCTCCACCGCGCGTCTGTTCTGGAGCACCGCCACCGAGACGGACAACGCCGGCTTCGAAGTCCAGCGCCTCCACGAGCGCGACGGCCAAACCTTCTGGGATGTGCTCGGCTTCATCCCCGGTGCCGGCACGACGACGGAAGCGCAATCCTACACCTTCGATGTCTCAGATCTCGAACCGGGCCGGCACGGCTTCCGCCTGAAGCAGATCGACTTCGATGGCGCGTTCGAGTTCAGCGAGACCGTGGAAGTTTTCGTCGAGGTCCCCGGCACGCACGTCCTGGAAGCCGCTTACCCGAATCCCTTCAACCCGCGCACGACGTTCGCCTTCCTGGTGGCGGAGAGCCAGCCGGTAAAAGCTACGCTGCACGACGCGCAGGGCCGGCTCATGCAAACGCTCTTTGACGCCGAAGCGCCGGCGGGCGAGAAGGTCTGGGTCCGCGTCAACGCCGAGGGCTTGGCGAGCGGAACGTACCTCTACCGGATCGAAGGCCGGAATTTCGCCGAGACGAAGAGCGTCCAGCTGGTTCGGTAGTCGGGATGTGTGGCTGTGTTGCAGGGTGGCAAATGTGGCAGGGGTGAAACGCCACGTCTGCCACCCTGCAACACGATCATCCACCTTCCACTCGCTACTTGCCACCCCGCCACGCAAGCGAAGCGAGCATGGGATCGGATGTGGCAAGGATGAACGTTACATCTGCCACCCTGCAACACGTGCCACCTTGCCACACCTGCCACAGCGAGCATCGCGAGCGTCCAGCCCAACTACCCAACCGATAAGGCAAAATCACATCCCCTCCTTTTGAAAGTATCCCTTCTGCGTCCTAAGTTGTAAGCGCTTACATCATGTCGTGGGCACATGCGCGTCATCAAAACGTCGCGCGGGCGCTATCCCACCGGGCTGGTCACACACCGGGAGAACAGTCCGAAGCGCCTCCCACCCTTCTGAACTTCCCCCTCCGTTCCGATATGCGCATCGGAAGGACATGCTGCTTGGGGTCTACGCTTTACGATTCTCGATTTCTGACCTTTGAGTCCACCGCACAGCGTGCGAGCTCAACGCACAAATCGTTCATCGTAAATCGTACCCCCCTTCTTCTCACCGCCCTGCTCGTCGCGGCGGTCTGGCCGGTGTATGCCCAAGCGGCAGAGCCGGCTTCTGTCGGTATCGCGCCTCCCACCGACGTTGTAACCCCCACGGATACCGTAGCCGTAGTTGCCGGCAAGGCCGTGCTGGCCGAGCGGTTCCGAAAGGATTACGTCGAGTACATCCTCACCACGGGCACAGCAGACGATCCACGCCGGCGCATCGCGTTTCTGGAGTCGACCGTGGCCGGCCGGCTGATGGGGCAGGACGCGCTGGATGCTGGGCTGGCCGAGACGGCCGCGTATGAGCACCGCGCCGAGACGGTCCGCCGAAAGCTGCTCGTCGAGGCCTGGTTGTACCGGACCGTCTACGACACCATCCGGGTGACCAATGTCGAACTGGAGCACTTGCACACCCGGGCGGCCACGCGCATGACGGCCCGGCATCTCTACGCCCGCTCCAAGGCCGAGGCCGACCAGCTCTACGCGCGCCTCCAAGCCGGCGAGACGTTCGAGACGCTCGCACGCGAGGTGTTTGCCGATACGGCCCTCGCCAACTCCGGCGGTCATGTTGGGACGTTTGGGTTTGAGGATTACGATCCGGCCTTCGAAGAAACGGCGTTCGCACTGAACCCGGGCGAGATCTCAGAGCCGGTGCGGACGGCGCAAGGATACTCGGTCATCCAGTTGCTCGACCGTTTCACGCAGCCGATGGTCTCGGAGATGGAGTTTGCCGCTGCGCGCGACCGGGTGACGCGCTACGCCGAGATCCGCCGACGCGAAACCGGCCGGCAGGCGGTGCTCGCCCGGACGCTTGCTGATCTCGCCCCCGAGATGAACGAGCCGGCCTTCCAACAACTGGCGGATGACGTGCTGGGCCGGACGGTGCGCCTCCAAGAATCAGCGCCGAGCCCGCAGACGCTGCTCGTCTCGTTTGGCCCGGCCGATGCCCGCCAGACGTGGACGCTCGAACAGTTCGC
>JBCDHV010000410.1:0-4137 GCA_038749615.1 Bacteroidota bacterium | reverse complement strand
CCGTCATCGTACTCCGGCGTGGCGAGCACGAACAGACTCCGTGGCTGCGCAACACCCTCGGCTTCATCGCTTGCGAGGCACGAAGCGGCCGGCTCGGCGCGAGCGCGTTGGTCGGGCACCTCTCCAACGTGCTGTTCATCCAGGCCATTCGCGCTCACGTGGCCCAGACTGATGCGCCGGCTCAGGGCTGGCTGCGCGGCCTCATGGACCCGCACATAGCGCCGGCACTCGCTCAGATCCAGCAGCGTCCGGACGCTTCGTGGACCGTCGAATCGCTCGCGTACGAGGCTAGGCTTTCTCGCTCGGCGTTTTCCAACCGCTTCCGCGATGTCGTCGGCGAGCCTCCCATGACCTTCTTGACGCGCTGGCGTATGCTGGAAGCCGCTCGGCTTCTCCGCACGCGCCGCTCGGACACGCTCGCTGATGTCTCGGCGCTGGTCGGCTATGAATCGGAAGCGTCGTTTAGCCGGACGTTCAAGCGCGTCATCGGCCAGTCGCCGGGCCGCTATCGGAGTGCTGCTCGGAGGACCGGTCTCCTTGTATGACTCGGCTGTGTAGCTAAACTGTACGGCTAAGCTGTGTGACTAGGCCATTTTGGCCACGACGGCCCTGGCTCCTCGAAGTGCGTTAGCAGCGTCCTCTGCCTTTTCCTCACTTTCGAAGACGCCGAACACCGCAGCACCCGAGCCTGTCATCGCCGCATAGCCGGCACCGAGTTGTTCGAGCCGTTGCTTGGCCTCAGCGATCACGGGGTGGCGCGCCATGATCGGGGCCTCGAAATCGTTGACGAGTTCGGCGTTCCATCGGGTCAGATCATTCGATGTCACGAGGTCGACCAAGTCGGGCCGGCTTTCATCATTCGGCGTAATCGCTCCATATGCCTCGCCCGTCGAGACGAACGCATCAGGCATGAGTACGACGAACGTGAACGGGCACGTATACGGCTTCCCGTCGGCGTGCCGGAGCGGAGACAGGAGTTCGCCCCGCCCCGTACCATACATGGCCGGCGTTCCGAGAAAAAACGGGATATCTGATCCGAGGCTTGTGGCCAAAGCATGCAGGTCGTCATCGGATGCCTGCGTGCCCCAAAAGGCATCGAGTAGCCGCAGCGTAGAGGCGGCATCGCTGGACCCGCCGCCGAGGCCAGCTCCGTACGGCAGCCGCTTTTCCAGATGTAGATGCCCGTTCGGCTCAATGCCAGCTTGCAATGCCAGCGCATGCGCCGCCTTCACACACAGGTTCGATTCGTCCGTGGGCAACGTCGGGTCGGAGCACGTAAACCGAAACGTCTCTGCCGTCTCCACTCGCACCTCATCCGCCCAGTCGATCCGCACGAAGATCGTATCGAGGTCGTGGTACCCATCGGCTCGGCGGCGCAACACGTGAAGGCCAAGATTGAGTTTCGCCGGCGCGGAGAGGGTCATTTCAGTCAGTAGTTGGGTTGGACGCTCGCGAGGTTCGCTTTGCTCAGGTCGCGGGTGATTGCGGTTCCGATACCTAGCGCCGTGGTCCATCACGGCGGCCAGGATGCCGCAACGCATCGCTCATCGAAAAGCCGATCAGAACCGATATCCTGCGCTGATGTGTACGATCGACGAGTGCGTATTGCCGGTTGCCAAGGTGGCCGATACAGGGCCTATGGGCGTCGATAAGCCGAGACTGGCCCCCACACCCCAGACTACGTCGTCCTGACTAGGAAGGGTGCGCCATTGGTCTTGCGCGGACCCAACGTTGCCTTGCAGGATGACGTACCGGCCTGGCATGAACTCGAACTGAAGCCCGCCGCCCACTTTCTGCACGTGCCGGCCGGCCGCCTCGTTGCGTTTGAGACCAATAAACCGACCGGTTTCGAACAGGGGCTGATCGAGCCCTCCGAGCGCGCGCCGCCGGCTAAACGGGACGTCGCCGGCTGATATGACTAACTCGGCATCATGATGGACGGCCCAGCGCTGCCCCAGTGGATACGTTCCACGCGAAATCAGCCGGTGCTGAAACATGGACTGCGTGCTGCCGATGGCCCGGTGGGTGCCGGCCACCTCGACGAACAGGAATTGGCCCTTGCGGGGAAACATCACCGACTGGTACGAATCGATCCAGAACCGGCCGAGTGGCAGAATCAGGGTGGGATCTTCGTCCTGGAAGGTATCGGGCGCAACCACCGGCGAGATCTCGGCATGCTCGATGCGCACCCCTCCGCCGTAGAATCCCCAGTTGTCCAGGTAATTCCCAATCGTACCCTCGGCCCAAGCAGAGCGAACGCGGATCTGTGCAATCTCGTCCCCATCCTCGAAGACGAAGTCGCTGTAGTTACGGTAGGCCAGTTGGCCCAACACGCCAAAGGAGCGGCGCAAGCTGAGCGGAAGAAAAAACTCGCCATTGACGCCGAACCGCTCGCCCAGTTGGATTTCCAGGCTCGAAATCGACCCCGGCGTTACGAGATTTCGGATCCGGCCGTTGACCAGAAACGCTGCGTCTTGCCGCTGATCGTAGCGAAATCCAAAACCGACTTCTCCTTCATCCTGTTCTCTCACGCGAATGATCAACTGATTTCCATCGTCGATAGGCTCGATCCGGTAGTCGATCGACCGGAAGTATCGGCTGCTGTAGAGCCGGTCGATTTCCCGCGTCATGCGTTCGGCTGTAACCCAGAGAGGGGTTTGGAAACCGAGCTGCCCACTCAGCACCGAGGCTGGAAACTTGTTCATGCCCTCGAACTGGATGAAATCGATGCGCACGGAGTCTTGCAGCCCGAGAGCCGGCGGTGCCATCGGCGGCACGCCCCGGCCCATCGTCGCCAACCATTCGAGTTGTTCGCGTTGTGCAAGGGCAGTCTGCCGGCCCAATTCGACGAGATCGGCCGCCGCGTCGAAGTCCAAGGCCTCGTACATCTCGATGGCGTCTGGCACGAGAAGGACATCGCACAGCTCACGCTCGGCTTGAATGGATTTCCACAGACCGTAGCTGAGCGTCTGGTTGAGAATCTCGGTCAGGCTCTGGAGCTGGTCCCGCGTGGCGAGCGGCTCGGAAACGTCGACGCAGACGAGGTAATCCATCCCCAGTTGACGCGCGTCCTGCGAAGGCAAGTTGCGCCCGACGAGTCCATCGACCAGAAGCTGGCCGTCGATTTCGACTGGGGTGAACACAGATGGAATCGCCATACTGGCGCGGATGGCATCCGGGAGATAACCCTCCGAGAGCGGTACGGCGTCCCCGGTCTCGATATCGCTCGCGACCGCGACGAACGGAATCGGCAGTTCGCTGAAGTCGCGCACGCCGAGGACCGGCCAGAGCAGCTCACGCAACAGGAGCTGGACCCGTTGCCCGTTGATAAATCCCCCTGGCAGCGAAACCTGCAGGCCTCGAAGCGGGAGTTGGGCCACAAACCGACCGTCATTCCGCCGGCTCTCCATCGAGATGTATCGCCGGCTGGGCGCATCGGAGAACATTTGGTCCCAGTCGAGCGCCATGGTGAGCGAGTCCAGCCGGCTGCCCGTGTATCCGCTAGCATATAGCGAGCCCACGATCGCGCCCATGCTTGTGCCGGCAATGCCGTCTACTTGCAGCCCGAGCTCTTCCAACACCTGAATCACCCCAACGTGCACGAGCCCCTTCGCTCCGCCGCCACTCAACGCCAACCCGACGCGGATGGGCTGTTCGTTCTCTATCATCGGTTCGTCCTGCTCCACGCCGCCGAGGGCGTCCAACAGAGCGGCCGTCGATTGAGCCATCGCGCCGTTTGCGAGCGCTAGAAGGAGTGCAGCCGCCAAAAACCACCGTACACGCATGAGTCCTCCGAGACGTCCTTGTGCAGGGAAAGCTGTTTAGGGAAAGCGCCTGATGTACGGAGAACGATGCCTTCAGGTTCAGGCAACGAGCAGAATGCGGCAGGCCGACGCCCCGGTGGGGCGCGCTGCCCAACCTTACCGCCGGCGGCGGCGCGCTACGCCAGAGCGGAAAGCCGCTTCCTCGACAGCTTCAGCGACCTTGTCGACGACCGTTTTGTCGAATACGCTTGGGATGATGTAGTTGGGGTAGACCGTCTCGACGCTGTCCGCAATCGCGTAGGCGGCCGCCATTTTCATCTCCTCGTTGATGTCCGTGGCACGGCAAGCGAGCGCGCCGCGGAACATGCCTGGG
>JBCDHV010000409.1:0-4159 GCA_038749615.1 Bacteroidota bacterium | reverse complement strand
GTAGCCGGCGCACCCAGCGACCAATCGTGTCGGGCAACATGCCGGCGCGATCGGTTACGAGACAGTGGTGGGGGTAGCGTGGTGGGGAGAGTCAAAAGATAAGAAGCCGAATCGTTCCAGACTATGGAATCTAGATCGGGCCGGCCCCGGAGGCCAGCTCGCTACTCCTCTTCGTCGTCCGGAAGAGAGAGTCGGCGGATCACCGCGACGACGGGGCCGACTAGGTAGTACCCGAGGTCGTCTTTGTGATACGTCTGTTCCTTAAATCTCCCCGCATCGGGGAGGAGTGCGATCTGGGCACCGCGCGGCTCAAAGATGCGCGCGATCAACTTCTCGCTGGTCAGCACCGCCACCACGTCTCCTGGCCGGATCATCATCTGCGCTTTCTCCTCGATCACGAGCCAATCGCCCCGCAGGATGCCGGCCCGCTCCATGCCGCTGTCGCCGGCTTCGGCCACGATGCAATTCTTCTTCTCGTACTTCAGAAACCGCCCCAGATCGAAGTCGATGGTCCCTAGCGATTCGTTGCGGAGCTCGTCCGAATACTCAGCCGGTGGAGGCTCAATCACCGAGAGCCGGACCGACCGCCGCCGGCCTCGGGGCCTCTGCGAGATCGAGCTCGTCAGACGGATCGACCGCGCCTGATTTTCGGTGCGCTCGATGTGGCCTTTTTGCTGGAGGGCTTTGAGCACTTTGACCACGCCCGTCACAGAGCGATATCCGTTGGCCGCAGCGATGGTCTTGAGGGTAGGAGGAATCCCGTGGGTCTCGATGTAGCCGCTCAGAAACTCCAGGATTTGCTCTTGGCGCTCGGTGAGGGCTTCTGGGCGAGGCATGGGCGCGGTGGGGTCAGGTGGGAAACGGTGGGGGAAGAAGTGGAAGGAGGGAGACGTTACCGAATAGGGCGAAAGGCCGCGTGGAGCTGAGGATCGTTATTTCTGATGGTTATCCACGATTTATTTGTGCGGGTGTAGTATCTTATCCGTTGTCTCCCAACGAGTTACGCGTTTTGAGCCGAGATACTAACAATATGTGTGGGAATAACGTGTCGAAATGTATCCTTTGGTGTAATTAATTACTCGGCCAAAATAGTGGACATTCTCAAAGGTGTAATTAATTACTCTTGTTGATAGATGTGGATAGTTATTTGGTATGTGTAGAGCAAAAACAAGGACTTAGGGGGTGGTAAAGAATGGGAAATCGGTGTGGCTTTTAG
Source organism: Bacteroidota bacterium (assembly GCA_038749615.1). GTDB lineage: Bacteria > Bacteroidota > Rhodothermia > Rhodothermales > DATKEJ01 > JBCDHV01. Next base: position 2,943 of record JBCDHV010000409.1, on the reverse strand, counting down.
TATTGTGGTGCCAGAGAGAAGTTGGGCCCGTCTCGGGCAAAGGTGGTAGGCGGCAGTACAAAGAAGGCAGGCATCACACCAAGCCATGTATCTCCAAGGGCGATCCCAAAACGCGGTAGACGACAAGGGGCGTGTGCTCCTTCCCGTCAAGATGCGACGGGCGCTCATGGGTGACGATGAGCGTGATCCTGTCTACATGACGCGGGGGTTTGAAGACTGTCTGGCCGTGTATCCCAGGAAACGCTGGGATGACTTGCAGGCGATGATTTCTGCCCTCAACCCATTTGACCCGCGCGCACGGGCGTTCACGCGCCTGTTCGTCGGTGACAGCGAGGAAGTTTTCCCGGATGGGCAAAAGCGCGTCAAGCTGCCGGCGTTTCTTCGCGAGATGGCCGGCATCGAAGACAAAGTACTCGTAGTGGGCACCGGCGACCGGATCGAACTCTGGAACCCGGAACGCTACGAGGCCAAGCTGAACGAAGAGATCGACTATTCCAGCCTCGCCTCCGAGGTGATGGTCGGTGCTCCTCCGCTCGCAGCCTGACCGCACCCACGTGTCTGAACCTGAGGCGCACCAGCCCGACCCACTAAAACATGCTACGGGGTATCACGCTCCTGTTCTTTCACATGCTGTAGTAGAAGAGCTCGTCACCAACACGAGCGGGGTCTATGTGGACGCTACCTTGGGAGGGGGCGGTCACTCTGAGGCGCTGCTCGAACAGTTAGAGCCAGACGGCCGGGTCATCGGGATCGATCAAGATCCAGACGCCCTCGCCGCTGCCGAAGCCCGGCTCCAAACGGCCTTCGGAAACCGTTTCACAGCGGTTCGCTCCAACTTTAGGGATTTGGTGACCGTCGTCGAACAGCTAGGGCTAGTAGCTGTCGATGGCATCCTCCTCGACCTTGGCGTCTCCTCGCACCAGATCGATACGCCGGCCCGTGGTTTCAGCTACATGGCCGACGGACCGCTCGACATGCGGATGAACCCGGACGGTTTGCTTACGGCCTCCGACCTCATCAATACGTGGGACGCGCGCGAACTGGCTCGGGTGTTTCGCACCCACGGCCAGGAACCCCGGGCGTGGCGGCTAGCGCAACAGATCGTGAAGGCGAGACCCATCGCTTCCACCCGTGCGCTGGCCGACGTGCTGGAACGGGCCGTGCCCTCGAAAGACCGTGTCAAGACACTTGCGCGGGTTTTTCAGGCCCTCCGGATCCAAGTCAACGAGGAAATGGACGTTCTGGAGACGGTACTCACTGGTGCCCTCCAGGTCCTGAAGCCCGGTGGCCGGATTGCGGTCATCAGCTATCACTCCGGCGAAGATGGCCGGGTCAAGCGGTTCCTGCGTTTCGGGAATTTCGAAGGCCAGGCTCAACGCGACTTCTTCGGCAACCTGATCACACCCTGGGTGCTCCTCACCCGGAAACCGATCAACGCTGACCCCGAGGAAATCAACCTCAACCCCCGCGCCCGAAGTGCGCGGCTCCGCATCGCTGAAAAGCGCTCTTCTACCTAGCAGCACGAAGTACAGGTTGATCCCCAACCACTGTACCGGCCTACCTCCTTTTCCCAAGCAGGCCACACACCAAACTCCTCAAGAGGCATCCTCAATGTCATCCGCTCGCACCACGCGCAAGCCGGCGTCGCGCTCTACGTCCGATAGGCAACGGACGGCTGCACGGCGCCGGCCAGCGAAGGCAACGCGCACGTCCGGCTCGGCCGGGCTGCCGGGCTGGAAGGAGCTCGCCGGCCGGAAGGCCGGTGCCCGCTCGAAACCCAAGCCCACCGCTGCCTCGCCGAAAACGACGCTCCGGTTGCTGATGACGTTGTTCGTACTGGGCGTGTGCGTGACGCTCTTCGTGGGCCACGTACACGCCACTGACGCCGTCTACCGCGACGTTCAACGCCTCCAGCAGGAAAACCTCACCCTCCGTCTCAAACACAACCAACTGCGCGGTGCCTTCGATCAAGCCACAGGGCCTCAGGTCATCCACGGCAAGGCCGCCCGTTTAGGGCTTCAAGAAGGACACGCCTACGGGCCAACCCTCATCATTGAGTAGAGCTACCCGAACTGATCCACCACATACCCCAAGCACCCCCAAGCCACCGCTCCGCCACCACTGATGGACCCACGTGCCAACATCATTGCCCGCATGTACGCCTTGCTCGGCATGCTGACGCTCTTCGGAGGGTTGGTTGCGGTGCAGTTGGGGCGTGTGCACCTCGTCGAGGGACCGGCGTTGCGCGAACAGGGGCAGCGCCAGGCTGAGTCCGTCAAGGAAATCCCGGCCATCCGCGGCACCATCTACGATCAGGCCGGCCGGGCTCTTGCGTACAACACCGCCCGGTACGACCTCGCCGTCGATCCAAGCGTTGAGGGCTTCCGGTCTGAGAAGGAACGCTTGCTCGCCAACCTGGGCCGGCTCACGCAGACGTCCGCCGCGAAATACCGCCGCCGGCTGGACGGCTCGCCGAGCCCGAAATACGCCTTGCTCGCCCGCTCGCTCTCAGAGACGCAGAAGATGGAGGTCGACTCCTGGGGCATTCCTGGGCTGATCCTTTCGCCGAAATTTGCGCGCCACTACACGTATGGGGAAACAGCAAGCCACGTCGTAGGCATGGTGGATGCGGATTTCACCGGCATCGAAGGCGTCGAGAAACGCTACCACGAATTCCTCGACGGCACGCCAGGCTTCCGGATCGTGCAGCGCGACATGCGCGGGCGCATCAAGTCGTTCATCGGTGGGCCCACAAAACAACCGGAGCATGGCGAGCACATCGTCTTGACGATCGATCAAGTGCGCCAAGCGATCATGGAAGAGGAGTTGGCCAAAGGCATCGAGGCTGCTGGCGCGAAGTGGGGGACGGCCATCGCGATGGACCCACACACCGGCGCGATCCTCGCCATGGCCAGCGTGCCGACGTACGATCCGAACCGCCCG
>JBCDHV010000408.1:0-4175 GCA_038749615.1 Bacteroidota bacterium | reverse complement strand
TAGGATTCGAACCTACGACCAACGGATTATGAGTCCGCTGCTCTAACCGCTGAGCTACGAGCCCGGACAGGGGCATGAATATAGCGGTCTGCCAACGTCTTGGACAACGAGGGATGAAGGACTAAGGATGAAGGGTGAAGGCCGAAGGGTGAAGGACGAGGGAAATTGGGGATGGGATAAGGGTGAAGGGGACAGGAATAAGGGGAGTGGGAAGCCGGCTGGAGGTCGGATGGGGGTTGCCGAGTGTCGCCGGGTTCCGAATGGCTCCCGGGCGTTGTTTTTCTATCCCTATCGGATGGCCTGCTCAGCCACAACGAGGCCCTTCACCCTGCTCCCTTCACCCTCAAAAATTGCCTGCCGGTCACATCAGAGCCCCTGTCCCCTTCACCTTCACGAAAAGTCATCCCTGAAACAACACCATCGGCTCGACGGGGACTTCACGGGTTTCTTTGTAGGTACTCAAGACCAGACTCGTACTCGTGCCGTGGACGCCCTCCCATTGTTGGATCTGAGCCAGGAGTTGCTCCAGGGCTGCCGTGTTGCGCACGCGGACCTTCAGCAAATGCGACCCCTCGCCTGTCATCGAATGGACTTCGAGAATGGACGCCAAGGCACGCGCCTGTTCGATGAACCGGGGGTAGTTGGTCGAGCCATCCACGGTCACCCGAATGAACGCGGTAATGTCGAGATGTAGCCGCTTATGGTCTAGCACGGCGTGATAGCCTTGGATGACGCCCCGTTCTTCGAGTTTGCGCATCCGTTCGCTCACAGACGGCACGCTCAGCCCCACTTCCTCGGCGATCTGGTTGCGCTTGATGCGGCCTCGGGCCTGGAGTAGCTGTACGATTTGCACATCGATCTCGTCGATCTTTTCGGTCATGTGACGCCTGTTTCGCTGTCGGATGTGGTGGGAAATGCGAGCGGTGGATTGGGGAGCCGGCGGACGGCTCCGGTGTGGGTAGCGGCCGGCACGAATCTACGAACCGTTTCGGGATGGCGCTGCCGGCGTGCAGCGGGAGCGTTCCTGGACGGCCAACCATGGCGTGTTCAGGGTTCAGGTCGCTCGCTCGGCCGTCAGGTTAACCGTGTGTAACGATTAGGTTACGAAGTAAATAACGGCGTTCAACTAAATATTTTTGGCAAATAGCTGCCAGCATCATAATTATTTCGATTTACCGCGCGTCCGGCTTGGGTATCATGAATTCTATCACTCCCTTTTGAGCGTCTGCACGGCGGGTCCCCCTCGGTTCCCCATCACCGGCCCTGCCGCGCCTCGGCCCAGCGCTCCACCCAACCTCATTACTGTCTCCAATGTCACCCAAAGACGTACTCAAACTTGCCGAAGAGAACGGCGCGAAGGTCATTGACTTCCGCTTTACGGATCTCTTCGGTGCCTGGCAGCACTTTTCGATTCCCATCCAGCACTTCAGCGAGGATGTGTTCGAAGACGGCCTCGGTTTCGACGGCTCGTCGGTGCGCGGCTTCCAGACGATCGATCAGTCGGACATGCTGCTCATCCCGGATCCGTCGACGGCGTTCATGGACCCGTTCTTTGCCGTGCCCACGCTCAACATCATGTGCAACATTGAGGACCCGCTGACGCGCGAGCGCTACACGCGGGATCCTCGGTACGTGGCGATCAAGGCCGAGAGCTACCTGAAGTCGACGGGCCTTGCAGACACGGTGTTCTTCGGCCCGGAGGCCGAGTTCTACCTCTTCGATGACATCCGCTACAGCCAGGGCTCGGATCACGGCTTCTACTTCATCGACAGCCGCGAAGGCCCCTGGAATACCGGTGCCGACGAAGAGCCGAACCTCGGCTACAAGATGCGGATGAAAGGCGGTTACTTCCCGTGCCCGCCCTCGGACCAGCTGCAAGACGTGCGGACGGAAATGATGCTGACGCTGATGGACGCCGGCATCGACGTCGAGCTTCAGCACCACGAAGTGGGCGGTGCCGGCCAGGCGGAGATTGACCTGAAGTTCGGCACCATGCTCGACATGGCCGATGCCATCCAGAAGTACAAGTACATCATCAAGAACGTCGCCACCGAGCATGGCCTCTCCGCGACGTTCATGCCGAAGCCAGTCTTCCTCGACAACGGCTCCGGGATGCACTGCCACCAGAGCCTCTGGAAAGACGGCAAGCCGCTCTTCTACGACGAAGCCGGCTACGCACTGCTCTCTGACATGGCCCGCCACTACATCGGCGGCATCCTCAAGCACGCGCCGGCCATCTTGGCGTTCGCGGCCCCAACTACGAACTCGTACAAGCGGCTCGTGCCGGGCTACGAGGCCCCGATCAACCTCGTCTACAGCCAGCGCAACCGGAGCGCCTGTGTGCGGATCCCGGCGTACTCGAACAGCCCAAAGGCCCGCCGGATCGAGTTCCGTGCGCCGGACCCCACGGCCAACCCGTACCTCGCCTTCTCCGCGATGCTGATGGCCGGGCTCGACGGCGTCCAGAACCGCATCGAGCCGCCGGCACCTGTCGACAAGGACATCTACGAGCTGCCGGCCGAGGAAAAAGCCGGCATCGCGCAGACGCCTCCCAACCTCGCTGCCGCGATCGATGCGCTCGAAGCAGACCATGAGTTCCTGCTCAAAGGCGACGTCTTCACCAAAGACCTCATCGACGCCTACATCGATTACAAACGCGAAGTGGAAGTGGACGGCATCAACCTCCGCCCGCACCCGTACGAATTCGCGCTGTACTTCGACGCCTAGTTCGCACGTCTCTGGCGTACGCAAAGGCCCGTTCTCTTCGGAGAGCGGGCCTTTTTTGGTGGAGGCGGGGACAGGGGGAACGGGTGAGAAGTGGGTTCTTTGTTGGCGTCTACAGGCGGTTCGTCTGTCTGGCCTTGGAGCCCTATCCTTCTGGCACCACATGCCCCATCACCTTTCACCTCAAACGTGCGACTCGGTCATGGAGAACACTGGCATGAAAACCAGCGGTGTGGAGAATAGCGGCACGGAAAACACGAGTACGATTGGTACGGAAAGCAGTGGCCCGACAAACAGCGGGGAGAGTCGGGCCAAGCGGATCCTAGCCACTGTGCTTTTTGCGGTGGGCTTCCTGGGCTACGCTGTGGTGCTTCTGCTTGGTGGGGGCAACAGGCAAGCCGGCATACGGCGCACGCTGTTCCTGCTTGTTGGCATCGCAGCGCTCGTGGTCTTTCTCCTTGTCCGAGCCTGACGAACCTGTTACGCAGCCGACGCGCTGTTCTCGAACGAGACACTGACCACACTCGATACGCCGGCCTCCTGCATGGTGACGCCGTACATCCGGTCGGCCGCTTCCATCGTCAGCTTGTTGTGCGTGACCAAGATGAACTGGGTGTCCTTGGAGAACTCCCGGATGAGGTGCATGAAGCGCCCGATGTTCGCATCGTCCAGTGGCGCATCGACCTCATCGAGGATGCAGAACGGGCTCGGTTTGACGAGGTAAATCGCGAAGAGCAGTGCTGTGGCCGTCAGGGTCTTCTCGCCACCCGAAAGCTGGGCGATCGTGACGTTCCGCTTGCCGCGTGGCCGGGCAAAGATCTCGATGGGCGATTCGAGCGGATCTTTCTCGCCGGCAAGTTCCACCTTGGCACTCGCGCCCTCCCCGAAGAGTAGCGCGAACAGCCGGCTGAAATGGCCCTGAATCTCCTTAAAAGTCTCGCGGAAGCGCTCGGACGCCGTCTCGTTGATCTCGGTGATGGTGTCGAGCAACGTGGTTTCGGCACCGAGCAAATCGTCTCGCTGTTCGGTCAGGAAATCGAGGCGCTGCTTCTCTTCTTCGTACTCCTCCAAGGCCAACTCGTTGACCGCGCCGAGGTCTCGAATCTTGCGGCGCAGGGTGTCGAGTTCTTGCCGCGCGGTCTGGGCGTCAAACCCTTCCGGAATCTCGATGTCGTCGCTAGGCAGTTCGCAGTCGAGTTCGTTGCGGGTACGATCGGTGAGATCTTCTAGGCGGACGTGAACTTCAGCTAGACGCGTTTCGATGCGGCCCGTGCCTTGCAGCGCGTCTTCCCGCTCGCGGCGCACCGTTCGGAGACGCAATTCCTGCTCAGCAATGCCGGCTCGCAGTTCGTTCACCTTCTCGCCGCTGAGGCGCACGGCTTGGTCGCGATCGGACTTTTCGACATAGCCGGCTTCGATCGCGCCGGCCAACCCCTCGAGCTGCTGCTCGG
>JBCDHV010000407.1:0-4176 GCA_038749615.1 Bacteroidota bacterium | reverse complement strand
CGTGTACGTGCCGGCTACAGGGGAAGACGCTCGGCAAGAGATCCGAGAGTTTCTAAAGGTCGTTGCGCAGAATGCCGAGCTGCGCGTCCTCGGAAACGGGGAGTGGCACGATCTGCAGCGAGACGAGGCCACGAGCCGGCATAAGGCCGTCTACCCGCGTGATTTCTACGTCCGCGACACGCCAGAGAACACCACGTTCAGCCGGCGTTACCGCAACTTGACGGCTCGCGATCCCAACCGGCTCGCCTACGCCGGCTACGATGCTGGGCGGTTTTTGAGCAACGCACTGGCCAACTCCGAGGAGCGGGATCTGCGAAGAGCCCTGCAGGCCGTCGGGCGCTACGATGGGCTCGGCTCACGGTTCGATTTCAGTGCCGGCAACGACAACCAGGCCGTGTTCTACCTCCGATACGAAGACGGTAAGGTGGTCCTGGCAGACTGAAACGTTCTCGGATGCACTGGTTTTGGCCGAACAGTTGAGAGCGGTCTAGGCATTTTTTCGCGCCCAAACGAGACGTTTGAATCAGAAGAATCGGCCAATCTTCCAGGGGAATGTCCAGATGGCAGGCTCTCAGACGTTGAGCACGCGTATACGCGCCAGACCCAACCAGCATCGACTCCTGGAGGCCTTTCCACCTTCCCACCGATCCACCCGCCCACCCTCATGCTTCGTTCCCTATCCGCCCTCGCCGTACTTGCCTGTCTGGTGGCCGGTTGTTCTGGTGCCGGTTCCAACGTTCCCACGTCCCCACAGAGCGCCTACGAACGGGGCAAAACGGCCTACGACGAAGGGAAGTATCTGCGCGCCATCGAGTCGTTGCAGTCAGTTTTTGATTTCGGGCGCGCCCATGAGTATGCCGCAGACGCCCAGTATTTTCTCGGGAAGGCCTACTACGAAGATGGCCAGTTCCTCCTGGCTGCCAACGACTTCGACCGGTTCTCGCAGCTCTACCCAACGGATGCCCGCGTAGAGGAAGCGCAGTTTCTGCGGGCGATGAGCTACTACAACCTGTCGCCGCGCTACGAGCTTGACCAGACGGATACCGAGCGCGCCATCAACTACCTGCGCCTCTTCGCCAGCCGGTATCCAGCCAGCGAGCGTGTCCCCGAGATCGGCCGGCGGATCGATCAGTTGCAGGAGAAGCTTGCCCGCAAGCTGTTCGAAGGCGCGATGCTCTACGAACGGCAGGAGCAGTTTGAGCCGGCGGCTCTGACGTACGAGCGCGTGCTCGCCAAGTACCCAAACACCTCCTACGCCGACGACGCGATGGTCGCCGCCATGCGCGCCTACATCGCCTACGCAGACATCAGCATCGAAGCCAAGCGCGAAGAACGCCTCGACAAGGCCATTTCCATCTACGACCGCCTCGTGCAGATCTTCCCAGACAGCCCGCTTCTCAAAGAAGCCGAGGCCCAGTACGACGCGGCGCAGAACCGCAAGTCAGCTGTTGCGCAAGGCTGAGCCAGTGTGGCACGTGTTGCAGGGTGGCAGGTGTGGCAATGTTGGTGGGGCAACACGATGATGTGCCAGCTGTTGCAAGGTGGCAAGTGTGGCACTCATCTTCAGCCACACAGCCACACAGCCACACAGCCACACATGCCATGCGAGCCCTCTTCGGCGGAAGCTTTGATCCGGTCCACGTCGGGCACCTGATCGTTGCGGAGCACGTGCGAGAAGCGGCCGGATTGGACGAAGTGCTCTGGATGCCGGCGGCAACCTCGCCGTTCAAGGCCGGCCAGACGCAGACGCCGGCCGAGACCCGTCTCCGTTGGGTCAAGGCAGCCATCGACGGGCATCCACAGTTCCGCGTCTCGGACCTGGAGATCCGTGCCGGCGGCTTGTCTTACACGGTCGATACCATCGAAACCCTTGCCGAGCAACACCCGGACACCGAGTGGTCCTTGATCCTCGGAGGCGACAGCCTCGCCGGCTTCCCCAAGTGGAAAGCGCCCCGCCGGATTTTATCGCTGGCCCGGCTTCTGGTCTACCGCCGCCCCGGAACCCGCCTCGATGCGCTTCCAGACTGGGTTCTCGCCCGGACGAGATTCATTGAGGTGCCGGCTCTCATCCCCATCTCCAGTACCGACATCCGCACCCGCGCCCAAGCCGGCCAAAGCATCCGCTACCTCGTCCCCGAGCCGATCCGCAAAGAAGCCGCCCACCACTACACCACCCCCTGACCCCAAACCCAAGTCCTCCCAAAAAGCCCCTCGACCTTCATCCTTAGCCCTTCCCCCTTCACCCACCCGCCCGCAAAAGTCCTCGGCATCTGTTATCTTCGCTGCATCTGAAGGCGAGACTCGGCGCGAACCGTCTCCCTTCGTCCAGAACAGAGGCACAGGTACACTATGAGAGGCACACGCTGGTCCCTCCTCCTCGGGGCCGTGTTTGTGTTGGCACTAGGCATGCCGGCACGTGCACAGTTTAGCGGCTGCACGGTGCAGACCGATTTGACCCTGACAGATTGTGAGGCGCTCGTCGCGCTGTATGACAGCACCGGCGGAGCAACGTGGGGCGCGTCCATCTGGAAGATCAACGACGCGCCGTGCTCGTGGTTGGGCATTGGCTGTGTAGGTGGGCGGGTCGACTCACTCCGGCTGAGCACGCTTGGTCTCACCGGGCGTCTCCCTGCCGCGTTGGGAAATCTGACGGCCATCCGGGTACTCAACCTACCGAAGAACTCGATCACGGGCTTCGATTCGACGGCGTTCGCCCAGTTGCAAGCACTCGAGCGGCTGAACTTGCGCACCAACGACTTCACCGGCTCGCTGCCCCTCGTCTTTACCGTCATGAACAGCCTGAAAGAGTTGCGCCTGTTCGACAATGCCTTCTCAGGAGCAATTCCTGCTGCCTACGGGAGTATGGCGTCTCTGGAACTACTCTATCTGGATTTGAACGACCTCGTTGGGCCGTTGCCGACCCAATTGGGCCAGATGAGCGCGCTCGAGTTTTTCGAGATCGACGATAACCTGATTGATGGACCCATCCCCCCAAGCCTAGAGAATCTATCGAACCTCCGCGTCTTCGATGCCGACAACAACGACTTCACCGGTTCCATTCCCGCCGGCCTCGCAGCGCTTCCGAATCTCGAAGAACTCGACCTGTCCCGAAACGATCTAACAGGCCCCATTCCACCTGGTCTGCTCGAACATCCGGGGTTGACGTTTCTCGACCTGTCGAACAACGCACTGGAAGACACACTCACGCTTGCCCAAACGGCTGCCGGCACCACGCTCAGCTTCTGCGACCTTGGCGCCAATCCTCAGATTTGCCTGCCTGATGCGCCGGCACATGCGGTGTTTGGGTCAACCGTTTGCGGGGTCGTGTCCTCGCCTGCATGCAGCCCTCGGGAGCTTGATCTCAACGTCCTGCTCGCCGGCGCCATGCGAAGCGGCACGCAGTCCACGGATCTCAACGCCAACCTTCCGAGGCGGCACCCCTACGCCAGCAGCGAATACGCCGGTACCCCACTCGCGTATGCCGGCCCTGATTCTGCTGCCTCGATTCCGTCATACATCGTTGACTGGCTGGAAGTCGTACTGCACACGGGTCCGAACCTAGACACGGCCATCGAGCGCCGTGCCGCGTTGCTGACGAGTGCCGGGCAGGTCGTCGATGTCGATGGCGTGAGCCCCGTCGCCTTCCTCACGCCGGCTGGTAGCTACTACGTCACGGTTTTGCACCGCAATCACCGGCCGGCTACCTCATCCAGCACGGTCGCCCTCGCCGGCACGCCCGGCTTCTATGATTTCACCCTGTCCGCCACGTCCGCTTCCGACCCGCTGGCCCTGATCGACGTCGGCGGCCAATTCGCCATCGCCGGCGGTGAATACGACTTCGACGGCCACATCACCGCCGCCGATCTCGTCGCCCAGCAGGCCACGCCCGCCGGCCCTGCCCCTTACGCCCGCGCCGACTGGAACCTAGACGGCGTGATTGACGCCGGCGACGTGCTGAGCGTCTGGGTCGTGGCGAATGGCCGGTAGGTTTGTGGCAGGTGTTGCATGGTGGCGGATGTGGCAATTAGCTAGCCGTCAACCACCCAACCACCCAACCACCCCAACAACCCAACCCCCCAACCCCCCAACCCCCAAAAAAAAAAAACCCCCGGAAACCACAAAGGTGGCGGCGAGTGGGGCGGGTCCGGGGGAAGGGCACCCAGGGCGGGGGTAGGG
>JBCDHV010000406.1:0-4184 GCA_038749615.1 Bacteroidota bacterium | reverse complement strand
TTTGTTTCAAATAAAAAACGCCATTTCACTACTTAAACGTATACATTTGTGCGGCTCTTCGCAACTCTCTTCACTTCATTCCCGGAACCGCTTTTCATGTCTGCTTCTCCCCTGCTCTCTTGCACTGGTATTTCGCTGAGTGACACCGCGTCATCCGCCGAACGAGAAACCGCTGCCCTGATCGGGTTGCCTGTATCTGACGGGCCTGGCCTAGAGATCCGTCTCCATCACCCGGAAGTCAACGCCGACGGCGAGTGGGCCTACGCTCGGCTCGATGGCAAGGGCGGCGGCGTGCTCTCAGCCTCGGTCGCACCGCTGCTTTATTCCTTCGCCGGCTGGCTCCTCGACAATCCCGAACGGCTCTCGGCCGACGACCTCGCGCAAGGCGTCCGTATCGAACCGACGTTCCCGTTTCACCGGCCCCTCTTCGATCACACGCTCACGCAAGTCTCCCGCTCCGTGCGCGACTTCGATGCGGAAGCATACGTAGAGCGCATCGCGAAGGCCGGCTACACGCACCTCGAAGTCAACGCGCTGTCGACGCATCTGCCCATCGAGCATGGCGTGCCGGGCGAGTACTACAACCAGTTTTACTCGTACTGCGCCGGCCTGAACCAATTCGTCGACAGCCCGCTCACGCGAGGGGTGTATCCGCACGAATACCTCGCGGCCAACCTCCGCGCACTCAAGAACCGCGTGGCGTTGGGCCGGCGGTACGGCCTCAAGCCGGGCATCGTGTGCTTCGAGCCACGCTCGCTGCCCGAGTGGTTCTTCCAGCGCTATCCCACACTGCGCGGTGCCCGCATCGACCATCCGTTCCGCTCGTTCGTGCCACGCTACACGCTCGTTCAGGATCACCCGGTTGCGCGGGAGCACTACCGGACGATGATGCAGAACTTGCTCCGCGAAGTGCCGGATCTCGCGTACATGTCGATCTGGACGAACGATTCAGGAGCCGGCTTCGAGCACACGGCGTCGCTCTACGTGGGGCGCAACGGCGGACCGTACTTGATCCGCGAGTGGCACAGCCATGAGGTCGTGGCCGAAGCCGCCGGCAAGAGCGCAGTCAGCTGGCTACGCATGATCCGGGAAGCCGCCGCCGAGATCAATCCCGATTTCGAGGTCAGCATCCGGATGGAATCCTTCAAGGCTGAGCACGACACGATCGTCAAGGGCATGGGCGATGGCGTGACCATCGAAGGCCCATCGCTGTTGGTGCGCGGCTACGATTTGCCGTACACGCACCCGAATTATCCGGACCAGCCCAGTGCCGCCGGCACCATCATGCACACGGAGATGGATGATCAGGAAGGCGAACAGCTCGACCGCTACCGGGCGCAAGGGTTTGAGCCGAGTGTGCACTATGCGTTGGGCTCCGCGTTCAACATGGAGCCGCTCCTCGGCGTGCCATTCCCTGGGCTGCTCTACCGCAAGATGCAAGAGCTACGGCGCGTCGGCGTTAAGAAGGCAAACGGCTTTGGCGGCCTCCTCCATCCGGAGAAAACGCCGTACTGGCCTCACCCGGAGGTCATCCGCAGCGTCCAACTCGACCCTGACCGGCCCCTGGACGATCTCCTAACCTCAGTCGCCAAACGCTGGGCCGGCGAAGAGCACGCCGGCGAGCTAGCCGACCTCTGGATGCAGCTCGACGAGGCCGTGGCCTACTTCCCCATCGTCCCGCTCTACAGCCACTTCGGCTTCGTCTGGATCCGCACCTGGGTGCGCCCCTTCATCCCGAATCTCGAGGCCGTCCCGCAGGAAGAGCGCCTGTACTACGAACGCTACCTCGTCAGCACCCGGCACAACCCGCTCATCAACGATTTTGGGGTCGATGTACGGTTCATCCTGATCACGGAAGAGTCGGGCCGGCGGATGACCGAGCAGTGGGACGCGAACGTACGCCCGCGCCTCGCGGCGGCGTTGGAGCAGTGCCAGCGTCTCGCCGATGAGACCGGCAGCGACGTGTTCATCGATCTAGCCGCCCGAATCCGGGCGATGCAGTGCTGGTGCGGCACACAGCGCAACACGTGCGCGTGGGTCGCTGGCGTCTATGCTTACCTCGACGCCGAAACCGACGAGGAACGTGCCACCCACCGCGCCTACATCGACGCCGTCGTAGACGACGAGCTCGCCAACGCCCGGCACCTCCTCGACCTCTGGAACACCACCGATGTCGAGTTCGCCCTCATCACAGACCAGGGCGAAACCAGCTACATCTACGGCGACAACCTCGGCGAACTCATCGAGCGCAAAATCGCCCTCACCGAGCAGTACCGGGACGTAGAACCCGCCATCGACCGAGAGATCATGTGGCGGGTTTGACGTGGTACGTGGGGTTGTAGTGCGTGGTGTGTAGATAGTAGGTGTGTGGTTCGTAGGCGCACAGATGCAGAGTTGCTCTAACCGTGCACCTGTGCGCCTACGAACCACACATCCACGTCCAACGCAGTACGTAGATCGCGGTACGTGGCTGCAACGTTCTTTCCCAACTACGTACCTACGAACCACACATCTACACACCCACGTTGAAGCAGCCTACGCTACTTCAACCAGTTGTTGCACGTCGTCGCGGAACATCCAGGTGCCGGCTTTGCTGTAGTGGGTCGCGAAGGCGCGGCGGACGCGGTCCTCGGTGCGGTTGCCGAAGCTGCCGTGGATGGTGCGGCCATCGAAGAAAACGCCGGCGCCCTTGGGAACGGTCAGGCACTTGATCTTCGAGTGATCGAGACCGTCGATTTCGAAGGAGTACATGCGCTCGGTCCACTCCTTGCCGCTCTTGTCCCGCATCAGATACTCGATTTCCCACGAGTCGTGGTCGTCGGTGTTCTCGGTGCGGTGCGTACCGTGGATGGGGTCGTGGTTGCTGCCAGGCACCACGCAGAGGCCACCGTTTTCGGCATCGGTGTCGCTGATGGCGATCCAGCACGCAAGCAAGCTCTCGGGCTCACACGGGAGGTAGTGCAAGTCTTGGTGCATCGCCGTACCGGTCCCGCCTTTGTTGACGTTCGGGCCGGCTGGCTTTTTCTCCAGGTACATCGACTGCACAATGGCCGGCGTGCCGTCCAAGATTTGCTCGGCGATCTCGGCCACGTTCGGATGCATGGCGATGTGCCGCCACTTCTCGTCCTGCGCGTGGTTGCGGAGGTTTTGCCGCCAGCCTTCGGGCTTGCCCGGCTCGTTTTCGTACGACGCAAACGCATCGGCCTCGGCGTCGGTCAAGAGGTTTTCGACGACGATGTATCCGTCGCGCTGAAACTGCGCGTATTGCTCAGGAGAAAGCATGATTGGGATGTAGTTAAGCAGTTGGATGGTTGGCTAAAGGATGGCGGGTCTCACGGACCACAAACCACAAATCCACGATCTACAGCCTCGGCACTGTCAGGCCGCCATCGACCATCAAGACCTGGCCGGTCGAGTACGGGAGATCGCCGCGGGCGAGCATGGCGACGGCCTTGCCGACGTCTTCGGGGACGCCCCAGCGCGGTTGAAGGGTGAGGCCGTTGGCGATTTGATCGTCGTACTTGTCCTTGACGCCGGCTGTCATATCGGTTTTCGTGATGCCGGGCCGGACATCGTAGACGGGCAACCCATACTCAGCGAGGCGCACCGCCCAGAGCTGGGCAGCCATGCTGAGGCCGGCCTTCGAGATGCAATACTCACCCCGGTTCGGGCTCGCCACGGTCGTGGAAATCGACGAGATGAAGACGATGCACCCCTGGTAGTCACCGGCCCCCTGGCGCTGCTCGACCATCCAATTCGCGACGGCCTGTGTCAGGAAATAGGGGCCTTTCAGGTTCACGTCGAGGACTTGATCGTAGCTGCCCTCGGTCGCGTGGAGAATGTCGAGGCGCTCGCTCGGCGCGATGCCGGCATTGTTGACCAGGACGTGCAGTTCGCCGTGCTTCTCGCGCACGCCATCGACGAGCCGTTGCCGGCCTTCACCGTCGGAGATATCGGCTTGCGTGTAGGTCACACGCACGCCACGGGCTTCGAGCGCGCTCATGACCTCGGCAACGGACGAGGCTGGCCGGCGCCCACAGAGCGCCAAGTCGAACCCTTCGTCCGCCAAGGCCTCCGCAATGCCGAGCCCGATACCGCGCGTCCCGCCGGTGATTAATGCTGTAGCCATGTTGGTTGGGTAGTTGGGTGGTCAGTCTTTTTGAAGGGGCTGCGGTGCATGGGGG
>JBCDHV010000405.1:0-4195 GCA_038749615.1 Bacteroidota bacterium | reverse complement strand
GTCAACTGATTCCCCCATGAGTGCCGCTCCTGATCTCCTCCTCGTCGAAGACGATGCCGAATTGGCTGGCTTGGTACGCCGGCACTTCGAAGACGCTGGCTACACGGTCCGCCACGCCGAAACGGGGCCGGCCGGCCTCTACGCCGTGGAGGAACGCGTGCCTGATCTAGTGTTGTTGGATGTCATGTTGCCGGAACTCGACGGTATGGAAGTGTGCCGACGGCTTCGGGCGGAGCACCCCCTGCTCTACGTTATCATGCTGACGGCCCGTTCGAGCGAGATCGATCGGGTCGTGGGTCTGGAGGTCGGGGCTGATGATTACGTTACGAAGCCATTCAGCCTTCAGGAATTGCAAGCGCGTGTGCGGTCGGCACTGCGGCGGATTCGGCTGACGAGCGAGCGGTCGGCACCCGAAGAAGAGGAGAGCGCTGAGATCATCGAACTCGGTGGCCTGCACATCGATTCGGGCCGCCGGCTCGTCGAACTGGACGGAGAAGCGCTTTCGCTCACCGTCCGCGAGTTCGATCTGCTGTACTTTCTGGCCTCGAACGCGGGCCGGCCGTTCACCCGCACGCAATTACTCGACAAAATCTGGGACATCCAGTACGAGGGCTACGACCGCACGATCGACTCCCACATCCAGCGTCTTCGCGCTAAAATCGAGCGCGAGCCGGCAAACCCGACCTTCGTCAAGACCGTCTGGGGCGTGGGGTACAAGTTTGCCGAAGCGGAGCACTGAGGGCGCAACGCCACGGGGGAGAGTGGAGGGGCAGGTACCTCGGAGAGGAGACAAACAGTGAGAAGCGCACGCCCGCGGAGTATGTTCAGCTAGAAGGCTTCTAACCGATCACAGGCAAAGGCGAGGTGAGCGAACCGCATCCTTCATCATCCACACGAGACGAGTGGCCAGGGGCATGGCCGGCGCGCACCTCGGTGTTCTGGCGGGTAGCGCCCCTGCTCGTCGGGGTGCTGGGCGCGGTTGGGCTGGGCGCTGTGCTGCTCTCGGGTTGGTTCGCCGCCGACCGCAGCCGAGACCTCGTGCGCAACACGATCCGTCAGCGGCTCGACGTCGTGGCTGAGGAAATCGAGTTTCGAGCCGATCTGACGTTTGGGATCGACAGCCTCACCTTGCCCGTCCAGTTCGACCTGCGAGCGCGCTTCCCGGACCCCGTTTATCCCTTGCGAGCCGATGGGACCGTGGCCAGCTACGCGTGGGCAGACGCCGTCGACGTGCCGCCGCTCGCCAAAGCCGCGCTCGACTCTGGCAGCGTGTACGTTGAACTTGAACGCGATGTCGATGCCTCGTGGGGCGTTGCGCCTGTATACGATGCGGATGGCTATCTGGCTGGCGGTCTGCTCGTTCTCCCGCTTCGGGAAACATCAGCGGAGGAGCTGTTGCCCAGCCGGCGAGCGTACCGGCGGTCGATGCAAGTGGTCGGGGCGCTCTCGGTGCTTCTAGCGCTGGGACTAGGGCTCGTATTTGCCCGGTGGCTGGTCCGCCCGTTGCGCCGGATCACGAAGCGAGTCGAGGCCATCGGGGAAGGGGACTATGCCAGCCGGCTCCCGGTCCGATCGTCCAACGAGCTGGGCCGGCTCTCCGCGAGCATCAACGCCATGGCCGAAGCCGTCGAGAGCAGCATTGAGGCACTCCGGTCCACGGACCGTGTGCGGCGCGAGCTCGTCGCCAACGTGGGCCATGATCTGCGCACGCCCCTTGCTGCGCTGACCGGCTACGCGGAAGAAGCCAAGCGATACCTGACAGCAGGGCGGATGGACGATGCCGCAACGGCCCTGGACACGGCCAGCCGGCAGGCCGAATACCTTCGCAAACTCCTGGAAGACCTGTTCGAGCTGAGCGTGCTCGATGCCGTGCCCCCTCCGTTGCGTATCGAGCCGGTGCCGCTGGCCGAATTGCTTCACGAAAGCGCCCGTCTTCATGCCGGCCCGATGCGCGAGCGCGGGCTCACGTTCCGAATCGACGTGCCGGCTGACTTGCCCATCTTGGAGGCCGACGGCCTGCGGTTGATGCGTCTGCTCGATAACCTGCTGAGCAATGCGTGCCGGCACACCTCGGCGGGAGGTACCGTCACGCTTCATGCCGAGGCCTCAGAAGAGGCCGTGTACGTCTCCGTCGGGGATACGGGAGAGGGAATGGACCCCGAAACCGCTGCTCATGTCTTCGACCGCTACTACCGAGGGACAGGGGCGCGCACGCGGAAGAGCCGGACGGGATTGGGCCTTTCGATCAGCAAAGCCGTGGCCGTAGCGCATGGAGGAGACCTGGCCGTGGAGTCCTACGAGAGCGTAGGAACCACCTTCACATTGACCCTTCCAAACAAGAAAAGTGTATTAAAGTAACGGATTTGTAGAAGTCTCTTATATTAGTAGAGTTGCCGGTTCGCAATCGTACGTGACCGGTCCTAGTTTCCATACGCGTGGCTATTCCTTCCCTCACCACGCCTCGCACTATTGCCCGACCACCTTGGCCGGAGCCGGGCACGATCAGAATGGCCTGCAGCGCTCATGTCTCGCGGATTAGCGCCTCCGCCGTTCTCCTTACCTCCATTACACGATGGATTCTCTATTCGTCAAACGCGTACGGGACATCGTATCGACGCACATTAAAGACCCTGAGTTCAACGTAAACCGCCTAGCTGACGAAGTTGGGTTGAGCTACAGCCAACTGGCCCGGCGTCTCCGCGCCGAAGCCAATATGAACCCCACGCGCCTGATCCGGGCGGTTCGCGTCGAGTACGCGGCCGGCATGATCCGGGACGGGCACCGCAATATGACGGAGCTAGGGCAGAAGGTTGGATTCAGCAGTCTGACCTATTTCAGCCGCAGCTTCAAAGAGCATTTCGGGGTCTCGCCGCTTGGGTACGCCAAACGCTACCGTAACCGCAGCGTCACGCGCCGCGTCCACGGTGTCAGTATGGAAGATCTCCAACTCGCTCGGCCTGAATAAAGAAAGCCGGCTCCTCAAATGAAGAGTCGGCTTTGCTACGAGCTGCTAGAGCGCGTTAGGAGATCTTGATGGTCCGGGGCTGAGCCGCTTCGGACTTCGGGATCTCGATGGTCAACACGCCGTGTTCGAACGTGGCCGTGATGCCTTCTGCGTTGATGTCGCTACGGAAGCGGAACGTGCGCGTGAAGGTGCCGAAGATCCGCTCGTGGCGGTAGTACGTGACGCCTTCGGTTTCGGGGCGCGTACGCTCGCCGGCGACGGTCAGGAGGCCGTCTTCGAACGTGATCGTTACGTCTTCCTTGGCCAGACCTGGGAGGTCGAGCGCGAGCACGTAGCCGGCTTCACGCTCGCTCAAGTCGACGCGGGGGCTCCAGCCCTCGGTGCGGGTGGTCGTGCCAAAGAAGCTGTCGAAGAGCCGGTCGAGATCCGTGCCTGTGCGGCGGAGCGACGGCGTGTGGCGAACTAGGTTGGTCATGGTTGTCTCTGGATAATGGGGGGTGGACAAGTTCATTCTTTGCTCAGATAAGGGGCAACCGACGTGCCAACGGCCGGCGTCGGTCATTCCGTCGGGCGCGTCTGCCAGCCTTTCTGACGCGCGCTGAAGCTTTGTCGGGCCGGGCTGAAACAATGACGGGAGCGCTCTGCCAGCGTGTCGGGCGGGCTGACAAGACGTGCAGTCGGTAACCGCCGAAGTCCCTACTTTACAGCACTGTACCGGCCCTCCTCGTACGCCAAGCACCTCCTCAACTCCGTACCGTGCCCGAAACCCTCCTCATCGGACTTGCCAGTGTGCTCGTGCTCGGCGTAGGCGCACAGTGGCTCGCATGGCGGCTTCGGATTCCGTCGATCCTGCTGCTGCTGCTCTTCGGGTTTCTCGCCGGCCCGGTGACGGGCTTTCTCGATCCCGATGCCCTCGCCGGCGATCTGCTCTTCCCGTTCGTCTCGCTCTCGGTAGGCATCATTCTGTTCGAGGGCGGGCTCAGTCTGCGGTTGAGTGAGTTCCGTGCAGTGGGGCGCATCGTGGTCAACTTGATCACCGTCGGCGTGCTCATCACGCTCCTGTTGGCGACGGCCGCCGCGTATGTCCTGCTGGAATGGGATCTCAGCATGGCCATCGTGCTTGGGGCAATTTTGACCGTCACAGGCCCGACGGTCGTCATTCCGCTCCTCCGGCACATCCGGCCCAAGGGGCGCGTCGGCGCGATCGCCAAGTGGGAGGGCATCACCGTC
>JBCDHV010000404.1:0-4207 GCA_038749615.1 Bacteroidota bacterium | reverse complement strand
TCGTTTCGGTCGGGCAAAAAGTTCAGGTTCAGCGACGCGCTGGTGACCCGGACGCGCGGCGTCTCGACGGTAAACTCGGTGTCGCCTTCAAGCTTGTAGCCGGCGTCCCGGGCGGCATCAGATGTGACGCGAATGCGGTACTGCGTCGATGGGGCGAGGGGGGCGTCGGGATAGAACCGCACCTCGTCTGCGGCTGTCCACTGGAACCGCCCAGCCAGCGCCGGCTCGAACGCGAGCGGGCCGTCCAGACGCCGGCTGTTCAGGAGCGAATCAGCCACCAAATCCCGGCTGAACTGCACCGTGAAATTGGTCCCAGGAGACGCCTCCCCCTCCGGAGAAAAGGCTTCGACCCGGACCACGTCGCGTCCGATATCTTGAAGGAAGCACCCGCTCAGAACTAGCGAGCAGGAGAAAGCAATGGCGCAGAGAATCCAGCGCATGAGATGTCCGGGATGGGAGGGGGAAGATGGAGAACCGGGAGCGTGGTGACTCCCACTTCGCAACGTACCCGGATCAACCACAACTTGCAAGATGGTTGGGCGGGGTTTGGTTGGGCGATTGGTGGGCCGGATCTTCCGTTCCCGTCTGCCATTCATGCCCGGAGTTGCCTCTTGGGCTTCCCTCACTAACCGCTGCCGGCTCCTTGATTCAGACCTTTCCGATTCATGCGTATGAAGTCGACGAGCGTGGCCGGCTGACGGCGTTGGCGCTGTGCAACTACTTGCAGGAGCTTGCGGCGCGGCATGCTGTGGAGTTGGGCGTGGGCAAGTGGGCGATGGAAAAAGAAGGCCTTGTGTGGGTGCTGGCGAAACTGCGCGTCCAGGTACACCGGTGGCCGCTCTGGTCTGAGGGCGAGGTCGAGATCGAAACATGGCCGTCGGTGATTGAGCGGTTGCTGGCCTACCGGGAGTTTCGCATCCGCGACACCGAGGGAGCGATCATCGCAGAGGCGACGTCCCAGTGGGTGCTGATCGACCTGGAGCGCCGGCGGCCGGTGCGCGTGCCCGAACACGTCGAGGCGCTGCTCGCCGGCACGCCCGAGCGCGACGTCGCCGGCCCATCGCCACGTCTGAGACCGTTAAAGGCCGCGACGAAGACCCGCGCGTTTCCCGTCCGCCGGTTCGACGTCGACATCAACGGCCACGTCAACAATGCCCGGTTTGCCGGCTGGGTCGTTGAATCCGTACCCGACGACGTGTGGACCGGAAAATCCCTCCGCACGCTCGACATCCAGTTCAAGGCCGAGACGTTCTATCCAGGAACGGTTGCCTCCGCGCTTCAGCCCAGCGAGGAAGTCGGCACGTTCCAGCACGCGTTGCGCGACGAAGACGGCACCGTCCTCGTGCTCGCACAAACCCAGTGGACATGATGCGATTGATGAGCCTGATGGTCGGCGTTCTCGCGCTTCTGCTGGCCGGCTGCCAGGTAGCCTCCCAGCCGGCGACGCAGTATCCCGACCGGCAGACCCTGCGCGAACGGCTCTACGAGTCCGAGCGGCCCATCCTGATCGTGCATGGGGACGACGAGCGGTTGCAGGCACGCGCCGAGGAGATTCAACGAGGTGCCCGGTGGGTTCAGTTCGATGTCATTGCCGCGAGTGATGCGGCCGAAGACAGCCTGCGCGGCCGGCCCGTCTTGCTCCTCGGCACGCCGGCCACGAACCGATGGACGCGCACGTTCAGCGAACAGCTCCCACTCTCGTTCACGGACTCCAGCTTCGTCTTTCACGGCGATGCGTACGCCGGCCCGAACCAGATCGTCCAACTGTTCTACCCGAGTCCGCTCGACTCGAACTATCCGGTACAGGTCGTCTCCGGCAACGACGATGCCGTGTTGGCCCGCGCCTCGTTCGACCTGGGCCGCGGCGATTTCTACGTCTCCGAGAACGGCCGGGGTCTCGTCTTCGGGCTGTTCGGTGAGAATTGGACCTTCGACGACACCTCGTTCCGCGATCTGCGCCCGCACCTGGTGTTGGACACACCGCTCGCTGTCATTTATACCCACGCCGATCCGCTCAGCGCTGATTCGGCCCGTCGGCATGCCGACCGAATCGAGCGTGTGCGGGCAGATCTGGCCCGGATAGCCGGCGAGCGGAGCGAGGCGCGCATCGAGTTGCACGTGCACGCCAGCACGGAAGACAAAGGCCTCTCGACCGGCACCGACCGCCTTGCTCACGCCGACGTTGACCAGAACGCAGCGCACGTGATCGTCCGAGGCCAACTGCGGGGCGACACCGGGTTTGCGCCGGCCCTGTTGCTGGCGCGAGACATCCTCGGCGAACCTCAACTGGCCGCGCTTGAAACCGGCCTCGCGATGCATCTCAGCGAAGGCTGGGGCCGCCAGGGCATCGCGCATTGGGCCGGCCGGCTGCACGACGCCGGGATGGCGCTCCCGCTGCGTGTTTTGCTCGACAACGAACAGATCCAGCAAGCCTCCCCACTCATCGCCCCCGTGACGGCCGGCGCGTTCGTGCGGTTTTTGATCGAACAGGAAGGCGAAGCAGCGTTTGGCCGGCAGTACGGGACACGGACCGCGGAGGCGTTGACCTCCTTGCAAGAAGCGTTCGATGCGTACCTGTCGGCGCTGGTGCCGGCACGCCCGGAGCCGCAGCGCACCCTGGAGCGGTACCAAGCCGGCTTCAACCACGCCCATGAGGGCTACCAGTTTTACAACGGCTACGGGTCTACGCTCTCCACTGAGGCCCTGCGCGCGCAGGCAGACCTCGGCGCGACGGCCGTGGCGCTCGTCCCCTACTCGTACCAACGCGACGGCGGCGTTCCCACGCCTTACCGCTTCCCCAACAACACCGGCGACGAGTCTGACGAGGCCGTCGTGACGGACCGTTATGTGGCAGCCGAGCTAGGGATGGATGTCATGCTGAAACCGCAGATCTGGCTGCCGCGAGGCCAGTGGCCGGGCGAGATCATCATGACCAACGAGGCCGACTGGGACCAATTCTTCGCCTATTACGGCCGGTGGATCGACCATTATGCGTTTTTGGCCGAGTTGTACGACTTCGACGTCTTCTGCCTCATGACCGAGATGAGCCAAACCATCGACGCGCACGAAGAGCCCTGGCTGGAGATCATCGACCGAACGCGCCGCATGTACCGTGGGGCGCTCACGGCCGCCGGCAACTGGGACACCAAGTTCGATCACCCTCGCTTTTGGGAAGCCCTGGACTACGTCGGCATCAACGCCTACCGCCCCCTCTCTGAGCGAGACGACCCGACGGACGAGGACCTGCTGAACGGAGCCCGCGCCGTGGTTGCCGGCATCGGCGACATGTCCGAGCGGATCGGCCGGCCGGTGCTCTTCACCGAACTCGGCTACACGAGCACGCCCACCCCGTGGCTCCGGCCCTATGAGTACTCGGGCAACAAGCCCATCGACCTGGAGGCTCAGCGCCGAGCCTACGCCGCCATGAGCGAGGCCATCGCCGGCCAACCCTGGGCGCGCGGCGTCTACTGGTGGAAATGGCCGAGTTTCATGAGCTACGGCGGCGAAGACAGCAACGGCTTCACCCCAGCCGGCAAGCCCGCCGAGACGGTCTTCGAAGCTTTTGCTCGCAAAAGCTCGGAATTATGAATTGGGATTTATGATTTATGATTGGTCGGGATCGTCACACCAGAACAGGCCTGTAGAGGGTCAAGCACCAGAGAACGAAAAGCGGTTTGCTCGAGACCGGTCTTCTGGTAAGGGATCTAGCTTGAGCGTACCGCTTCTCATAAATCCCAAATCCCAAATCATACTTCCCGATGACCTGGCCTGACCTGCTCGTTGCCGAACTCGTGCGGCTGGGCGTGCGCGACTTCTGCATCGCGCCCGGTTCGCGGAATACGCCGTTGGTCGCTGCGGTGGCGGAGCATCCGGAGGCGGTGGCGCACGTGCATTACGATGAACGAGGCACCTCGTTTTTCGCGCTTGGGCTCGGACGCGCTACCGGCCGGCCGGCCGCGTGGATCACGACCTCTGGAACGGCCGTGGCGAATGGCCTGCCGGCGGTGGTGGAAGCCACGCAGGACCACGTCCCGTTGTTGCTACTGACGGCCGACCGTCCGCCTGAACTACTCGACGCCGGCGCGAACCAAGCCATCGACCAAAACAAGATCTTCGGCGGCTATCCCCGCTGGTACGCTGCCCTCCCCACGGAGCATCCCGACGCCGACCCGGCTTACGTCCTCACGACCGCCGCGCAGGCCGTTTT
>JBCDHV010000403.1:0-4208 GCA_038749615.1 Bacteroidota bacterium | reverse complement strand
GGTTCGGTGAAGCCGAGGCGGTGGGCTTCGAACACGGCTTCGGAAAACGAATGGCCGGCGCGCATCTGGTTGAACAAGAAGGCGAGGGTGCCCGAAAACAACCCCTCGACGCGGTCGATCCGGTCGCCGGTGCGGACGAGGTCTTGCAACGAGCGGATCATTGGCAGAGCGGCCCCGACGGTCGTTTCGTAGCGGTAGCCGCCGAGACCGGCTGAGGCGAGGGCTTGAAGCTGGTGGTAGAAAGCCATCGGGCGGGTATTGCCCCGTTTGTTGGCCGTGGCGAGGCCAAAGCCGGCACGCAGGATGTCCGGGTAACGGTCCGTTACGGCGTCGGAGGCCGAGGCATCCACCACGACGAGCCGTTCGAGCCGGCTGTCCTGCAGCTCGCGCAACAACTCGTCCAGATTGGCGGGGCGGTGGGGTTGGTCGCGAACCGTCGCGGGGTCGAGACCGGCGAGGTCGACGATCATCTCGCGTGAGGTCGACGCCGCGACGAGTTTGAGGTCGATGCCGTTGGACGGCTCGTAGCGGGCGAGCTGGCCGAGCACGTGCTGCCCGACGTTGCCGACACCGAGCAGGCAGACGTGGACCTGCCGGCGCGACCGGACCAGGGCCGCATGCGTGGCCTGAAGCGCCCGCACACGGTCCGCGGCGTCAACGACGGCCGAGATGTTGCGCTCACTCGCGCCCTGCGCGATGGCCTGTACGTTGATGCCGGCACTCCCGAGCGTCGAGAACATGCGGCCGGCGAGACCAGGTTGGTCGCGCATCCGCTCGCCTACGGCACAGATGATGGCCGTCTCGGCTGATCCCGTGATGCCCGAGACATCGCCTCGGCGGATTTCGTCCGCAAAAGCTGTTTCGAGCGCCTGTTTGGCGGCCGCATGCCGGTCTGCGCGAACGACGATGCAGATGCTCTGCTCGCTCGATGCTTGGGAGATCATCAGGACGTTGATCGCTTCCGTGGCCAGTGCGCCAAAGGCCCGTGCGGCTACGCCCGGTACGCCGAGCATGCCAGCGCCTTCGATGATTAGCACGCCTGTGTCTTGGATAGCCGTCACGGCTTTTACTGGGCCTGCCGCGGTGCCCGTCGTGTCGGAGATCAGCGTGCCGGAGGCGTCTGGGTTGAGCGTGTTCTTGATGTAGAGCGGGATGTGCTTGGCCTGCAGCGGCCGCATCGTGCGTGGATGAAGCACCTTCGCGCCGAAGTAGGCCATTTCGCCGGCTTCGAGGTAGCTGATCTGCGGCAGCGGAAAGGCATCGGGGATGAGCCGAGGATCGCCGGAGAGTACACCATCGACATCGGTCCAAATCTCGACGCGTTCGGCTTCCAAAGCGCCGGCAAGAATCGTCGCGGTGTAGTCGCTGCCGGAACGCCCGAGCGTCGTGCGCACGCCGGCGGGCGTCGAGCCCACGAAGCCGGTCACGACGGCCACGGTTCGTGCCGGCCACTCGGCGAAATGGGACGCTACCAGCCGCTCCGTCTCAGCAAAATCGACCGTTGCTTCGCCGAACAGGTCGTCCGTGCGCACGAGTGGCGCGGCGTCTACGTGCACGGCATCGGTGCCGGCTGCCCGGAAGGCCGCCGCGACGATAGGGACGGAGAGTCGTTCGCCCATCGAGACAATCGTGTCCCGCAGCCGGGCCGAGCATTCACGGATGAGGTAGACGCCGTCGAGCAGTTCGCCGAGATCGTCCCAGATGGCATCGAGATGTTGGAGCACGACGGGCAAGTCCTCGGCCGTCGCAAGGTCGGCGAGGACACGGCGGTGCCGGCCGCGCAGGTCTTGGAACAGCGTACCTCGCTCGTCCGATCGGTCGAGCGCCAGGTCAATCAGCCGTATGAGGGTATCGGTCACGCCCGGTTCGCCCTCAGCCTTGCCCAGGGCCGAGACGACGACCGTCTGAACATGGGCACCAGAATCGGCCTGGATCAACCCAACGATACGCCGGATCCGGCCGGCCGTGGCGACGGACGTACCGCCAAATTTGTACACGCGATGAGACATAAACGCAGAGAAAGATTTGTTGCTGTGGCAACCATTCTGGGATGAGCGTAGCGCGGGACAAGGCGCTCTGCTGCCCAACCACCCAACCAACACCCACCAAACCAACCAAGCTACGAGTTGCAGCATCCGCATGCGCAGCGCTCCAGAAACGAAAGCCCTTCCAGAGAGTCTACCGCCGCATGAATCCGAACCCTTCCTCCTCGCTTTCCACGCCGGCTGCGCTGAGCCATTTCATGGCCGGCTTGATCGACTACGCAGGCCTGTTTCCGCCGGCTCGGCTCGCTTTGCCCGATGCCGTTGCGACGTACGCGCGTCACCTCGGCTCAGACCACGCCCAGATTGTGGGTCCGTTTGTGATTCCTGCCAGCCGGCTTGCCGATCTGGACGTGCACGCTGTTGTGTTCAGCACCGAGCATCCATGGCAGTTCTCCGTCCTCGTTGGCCGCCAAGGGGGAATGGGAGACTTTGCGGAGCGGCTGCGCACAGATCTGGAGCGAGTCGCTCGGTTTGAGAAGAACTACGGCGATGCCGTGCGTGTGCCGGCGCTGGAGATTCGGTTGCCGGCTGATGGAACGCCGGCCGAGGCTCTTGCCACCGTACGCGGGGCGCTCGAACAGGCCAACGCTGTCACGATCCGCGCTTATCTCGAACCGCACCGCGACGGCCAGTGGGCCGAGGCCGTACCGGCTCTAGCGCAAGCGCTGCAAGACGATGAGGCCGTGCGCGACCCCGAACAACCGCCGCTCGCCTTCAAGCTCCGATGCGGCGGGATCGAGCCTGAGCTGTTTCCGAGCGTGGAGGAGGTCGCCCTTGCCATTGATGCCTGCCGGCGTGCGGGCGTGCCGTTCAAGGCCACGGCCGGCTTGCACGAGCCTGTCCGCTACGACGACAGCCAAATGGGCGTCACGCGGCATGGGTTCTTCAACGTGTTCGGGGCCGGCGTCCTCGCCTGGGAGCACCGGCTCGTGAAATCGGAGATCATCGCCATCCTGAACGAGCGCGATCCGAACGCCTTCCGCTTCGATAACGCCGGCTTCGCGCACGGCACACGGGCTATCGGCCTCACCGCCCTCGATGCTGCCCGGACCTGCTTCGCTCACTCCTTCGGCAGCTGCAACATCGACGAACCCATGGAGGGGTTGGCGCGCGTAGGGTTAGGGTTGGACGAGTGAGGCGGTGCAGCCGTACGTGTGGTCCAGCAGCGAAGAAAGGATGTATGAGTTAGGAATGATGATGCAGGACAACCGGTACGGTCCAGTTGGATCAGATCGTAAGTTTCGGTTTTAGGGGGACGGATGTTGTCTGAAATGAGCACAAGTCAAGCAAGCAGCTTTTCATAAATCCCAAATCATACTTCCGCACCAGGGCCTTCCAGGCTGATCGAAACTGCAACGAATCAGCCCTTCATACATCCCAATTCATCAATCATAATTTCCCGCACATGTCCGTCTCCTTCGTCGCCGTCGCGCCTGACCATCCGTTCCCGATCCAGAACTTGCCGTACGGTGTGTTTCGCCGGCAGGGAGACGTACGCATTGGGGTAGCCATTGGCGATCTCGTACTCGATCTGACGTACCTCGAAGCGCACGGGTACTTCGATGCGTTGCCGAGCATTACCGCCGGCCGGCCGTTCGCTGAGCCGAACTTGAACCCCTTCATGGCTGCCGGCCGGCCGCTGTGGACCGCCGTGCGCAAGCGCCTCACACACCTGCTGAGTGCCGGCGAGCCCACCCTGCGCGACGATGCCGAGGCACGCGAGCAGGCCTTCGTTCCACAGGCCGAAGTCGACATGCTGCTGCCGGCAGCCATCGGCGACTACACCGACTTCTACTCATCCCGAGACCACGCCACGAATGTCGGTTCGATGTTTCGTGACCCGGAGAACGCACTGTTGCCGAACTGGCTGCATCTGCCAGTCGGGTACCACGGGCGGGCCAGTTCGGTGATCATCAGCGGGACGGACGTCCACCGGCCCAAGGGGCAAGTCAAGCCTGCCGATGGACCACCCGTGCACCGCCCGAGCCGGCTGTTGGACTTCGAACTAGAGATGGGCTTCTTCACCGGGCCCGGCAACCGCCTCGGGCAACCGATTCCCATCGACGAGGCCGGCGATCACATCTTCGGATTCGTGCTCGTCAACGATTGGAGCGCGCGCGACATCCAGAAATGGGAATACGTCCCGCTCGGGCCGTTCCTGGG
>JBCDHV010000402.1:0-4210 GCA_038749615.1 Bacteroidota bacterium | reverse complement strand
TCATCGTCGGCGTCGACGAGAGCGGGCGGGATGTAGACCGGCTGGGGTGCAGGAGACCCGTTTGATCCCGGCCGAAAGTAGTTGGGAGGTTGCATGTAGGATCGAATCGCCGAAGCGCGAAATGGAGGAATGGATGCAGAAAGAAGGACGGGGGAGGAAGCTCAGCGGGGGTTGACTTGCACGTCGATCGACAATGTCCGGGCCTCGCTCTCGCAGTCGGCCCCTGTGAAGGTCACCGTGCGCATACCCGGCTCGTCAAACGCATGACGGGTAAACAGGCCATCGCCGATGGGTACCCCGTTGACTGACCAGCTGGGGTTTCGCAGAGAGCGAGTCATGTCCGACAAGGTGACGCTGAATGTACCGGTCTGCCCGACGACGAGGACCGAGGGACCATCGATCCGCACGACGTCCAGAGGCCGGCACCGGGAAGAAAACGTGTACCGAACCCCTATCCCGAGTGTAGCCAGTACGTCGTAGGACGCCGCGTTGCCCGTGCCCGACGGGTTCGCGTCGTCGATGCCACCGTCCGGGAACGAGAGCAGAGTTTGGGCTTCAGCGATGAGGCTCAACTGCCGGCTCACGGGTACTGCCCAGCCGGCACCGAACAACGGGCCGTATCCTGCCGCCGTCAACGTCTCGCCGTCGCTCCGCGTGGCCTGGCCGAAGCTCGCATGGAGCCCCGCGTGCAAAAACGCCTCGCCCGGAAGCCCGGCTGGGACGCGCCATGCGAGGTAGACCGGAACCGACTGCCGGACCGGGGACGAGCCGGCAGCAGGCAGCGGAGCTGAACTGGGGGATGGATTCGCAATTTGTGAGTAGGTGCCTCGCTGCAGCCCGGCCCACGCCGTCCACGACGAACCCAGGGGCCATCCCATCGCGACCGATACGGCAGCGGATGGATCAGCGAACGCGTCTCGCGCACGGTCGCCGCTGTAAGCCGTCAGACTTCCCCGCACCTGGACGTGCGGGGAGGAGAGCTGGCCAATCGCATGAGCGGGGTACGTGCTCAGAACCAGGGCTGTCACGAACAAAACTTTGAGCATGTGCAGGCGTGGGGTGGAATGCTCCGTCACAGAATATTGTATCTCACTGCGGTTCTGCAAGGATCTGCGAGTTCTTAATATCACGGGATTCCGCTAGACATCACGAGATTCCGCTAGACCGTATGGTTTCATCAATCGACATGGGTTGCTTTACGGCTCCGGCCTCGTTCGTTAGCTTGAGCGGCGCGGCAGGCTGCCAGACGGAGCATGCCGGTTGTCTCGGCCCGGTACGGATCCAACCTACCGCACCCGGAGGTTTCCTCTGTAGAGGTACACGAGACTTTCGCAGATATAGCGCGGAAACTCAACAAAGACAGGCTCAACAGGCGACACACTCACGCACAGAATGCGCATCACAGTTTGCTTCGGGCAGGGGCTGCAGCGCTAACAGGCATACGCCCACATGAGAAGAGAGATCAGACTAGGCATCTTGGCGGCGTCTCTCGGGGCTCAATTGGCTTGGGCTCAAGCCGATACGTTGGCAACCCTCAACCGGGTGGAGCCCGTGCGGGCCGCGCCAACGCCGGCGATAGCCGACAGTACGCCGCCCCCGTCGCTGGTGGTCGCCGGGCTGCCCGTGCTGGCTGCCGCAGGGGCTACGTTCGTCTACTTTCAATTTGCCTGGTGGAATGAGGAAGCCACGCGCTTTCATTTCGACACGGGGCGTGATCTTCAGTATGCACTGAATCTGGACAAATTGGCTCATTTCACCGGTGGAGCCATTACCGCCGAAGCCGCACACGATGCGTTTTCGAGAGCCGGCTACAGCCCTAACAGATCTGCGTGGCTGGCCGCCGCCACGAGCATCGGCATGCACCTCGTGGTCGAAGTCAAGGATGGGTTCTCCCCGAACTGGGGCTTCAGCCCGGTCGACATGGCCGCCGGCACACTGGGCGCGTTCTATCCACTGGCCCAGTTGCACAGTCCTCTGGCCGAGCATTCCACGCTGAAAGTGAGTTACTGGCGGCACTCAGACCGCTACTTCCAACGCCACCCCACCGGGTCGTGGACCAACGACTATTCCAACCAGGTTTACTGGATCAGCTTCGATGTCAAGCACCTCGTACCGGCGCTCAAATCGAGCCCGTGGCCTGCGTTCCTGGACGTCTCGCTCGGCGCTGGGGTGGACCTGGTGAACAGCTATGGGAACGGGCATCACGAACTGTACCTTGGGCTCGATGTCGACCTCGTGGAGCTACTTCCGGGGTCTCACCCCGTTCTGAAGACGCTCAAAAAGTACCTCAACTACGTCAAAGTCCCCGCGCCAACCCTTCGCCTTGCGCCCCGGTTGAAAGTCTTTCCCGTCTATTGGTAGACCGGTAGGGCTCTCCGAGTTCTGGAACGGCATCCGAGCGCGCCACGTTGAATACAGACGCGTAGACTCCCCCACGGACTCACGAGCATTCCACCTCCTGATCGTTTTGGATTCGCACGATCTTCCTGAACATCATCAAGGCACCCTTCAGACGCTTCAAGAGCGGCTGCAGCATCTGAAACCGCCTTTCGCAACAGATCACGAGACCCGCCAGGCACTCGGTGACGTGCGGACGCTGCGCCGTGACATCGGGGCCTTCAGTGAATCGATCTACCGCGAACTGGAGTCGCTGATGAGCTACTACCAGTTGTCCCACGCGCCGCCGGCAAAACTCAGGGAACGGTTGAGGTTTGGCCGCTCGCGAAAGAAAGCATCCGCGAACACCGTCGAGCGGGAGCGCGAACGCACCGTTAGTCAGTTTGGGCTCTTGCGGTCTCGCATCGACGACCTTGCCCGGGAGGCCAATGCCACCGAGCGGAAACTCCGTGGGTTGGTGGATGAGCTTGGAGAGGCCCCCGAGGCGGACCTCCTCGAAACCGAACCACCGGCCGTACCGGACACGCTCAAGCGCGACAGCCCCTGGGAGCCCGAACGGGACGTGTTCGACTGGTGGGACCTCCCCAAGACGGTAGTCGTGACCGACGGGGACCCGACCCGCCGGGTCTGCACGTTTTGCAGCGGTGAAGTCGGGCCTGACGTAAGCGTCTGCCCCAGTTGCGGCTCTGCCGTCGAGCCGGCGCCGTAGCGGGAGCGCTTTTTTGAATTCCGGTAGCGCTTTTCTTCAAATGGAGGCGGGCAACGCATCGTTCGAGGGAGCGTTGGATCTAGTGCAGTTTTCTATCGGAACAGTACTAGATGTGATTGCCATGCTTGCCTCGGTCAACGCCACGCCACAGTCCACAGATCAGCCCACCACTCCCCTGTCTCCTCTCGCGCTGCGCGTCGCCGCCGCCGTCGCGGAGTGGAGCCGCGCAGATACCGTTCCTCATCGCTACGGTGGTGTGGAGTTCCGCGTCGGCACGCGTGAATTCGGCCATATTCATCCGGAAGGCCCCGTGGACATTCCGTTCACGAAGCGCATCCGCGACGAAGTCGTTGCCGCAGGTCTGGCGAGCCGGCACCACGTGTTGCCCAAGAGCGGCTGGGTGAGCGTCCAGTTGACCGACGAAACGTCCGTCGAGAATGCCGTCTCCCTGCTCCGCCGCTCCTACCTGGTGGCGATGCAGCGCAGCATGCGGCAGACGGCCAACCGGTCGTAGCTAGAGCGTTCTGCCGTATCTTTGGGTTCGCGCCTTTCTCACTGACACGTTCTTCAGTTGCGTATGCGTACGATCCCAGGGATCCATCACGTCACGGCCATCGCTGGGCCGGCTCAAGAAAATCTGGATTTTTACGCCGGGCTGCTGGGCCTCCGGTTCGTCAAGAAGACCGTCAATTTCGACGATCCGGGGACGTACCACTTCTATTACGGAAATGGAACCGGCCAACCAGGCTCGATTCTGACGTTTTTCCCGTGGGCCAACGCGTTTCCAGGCAAAAACGGTACGGGGTTCGCAACGGCGACGGCCTTCTCGGTGCCCGCCAGCGCGCTCGACTTTTGGATGGAGCGGTTCGCCGATGCCGCCTACGACTTCGATGCGCCCATCGAGCGCTTCGGTGAGCAGGTGCTGGCGCTCAACGATCCACACGGGCTGCCCATCGAGCTCGTGGCCGATGCGCGGGAAGACTCAGCTGAACCGTGGGCTCACGGGCCTGTGCCGGCCGAAGCGGCTATTCGCGCGTTTCACGGGGTCACCTTGTCGATGCGCCAGGCCGACCGGAGCATTCCACTGATCGCCGAAGTGTTTGG
>JBCDHV010000401.1:0-4225 GCA_038749615.1 Bacteroidota bacterium | reverse complement strand
GTTCCAAGGGACATGGCTTGTTGGTTGGGTAGTTGGGTGGTTGGGCCGGGATTTCGCTTCGCTCATGTGGCGGATAGCAAGTAGACGGGTGGCAGGTGTCTCCTCTGTCGCCACAATACGGATTGGTCTAAGTTAACTTCCCATCCAACCATCCAACCAAAGACCGCCCCACCATGACCCTTCGATCTGCCTTTGAGCGGTTGGCTCCGATTCCGGATGACGTGTGGGCTGTGTTCGAGCCGGCGTGGGAGCCGGTCGAGTTTGCGAAGGGGGTCCGTATCACGCAGGCCGGCGAGCATGAACCGTATCTGTATTTCGTACTCGACGGTGTGCAGCGGATGTTTTTCCCGCATCCGGACGGCCGCGAGATCGTGCTCGGGTTCTCATACGCGGGTGATTTCTCGGGCGTATTCGATTCGTTCCGTACGAACGAGCCGGCGTTGTCCACGCTTCAAGCGCTGGCCGACAGCCAATTGCTGCGCATCTCGAAGGCCGATTTCAACGCTGCCCTCGACGAGCATCGGTGCCTCGAACGTTGGCTGTTGACCTTCACGGAGCGCATCTTCTTCGGCCGGCTGAAGCGGGAAGTCCACCTGCTCACCATGTCCGCCGATGAGCGCTACCTGCGTCTCCTGACGCAAAGTCCTCATCTCATCCAGCTCGTGCCCCAAAAAGACATTGCCTCCTACCTCGGCATGACCCCAGAAACCCTGAGCCGCGTCCGGCGGCGGATGGGTTCGCTTCGCTCACGTGGCACGTGGTCGAGTGGCACGTAGCAGGTGGTTCTCTGGGGGAAGGTATGTCAACTGCTCCATCCCAAAATCCACCTGCGACTCGTCCACCCGCAACCCGCCACGTGAGCGCCGCGAACTTGACGCAGGTCAAGGCGCAGCGAGCCCGGGCGTCGTAGGTTGGGCAGACACCTAAACTTCTAGCGACATGGCCATTTTCAAGACCTCTGAACAACTCGAACGGCTGCGGGCCATGAATGCCGGCACGGTCGATTTCGTCCGTAACGTGCTCGGGACCGCCTCAGACGACGTGTTGCTCCGCAAGCCGGCTCCTGGCTCGTGGTGCGCCATCGAGTGTATCGAGCATCTCAACATCACGGGTGGGCACTACGTCCCGGCGATGGAACGTGCCCTTGCGAAGGCCTCTCCGAAGCCCGTCGATACCTACAAGTCTGGATGGGCCGGCGGGTACATGGCGCGCGTCGTGCATCCGAAGAACATGAGCAGTAAGGCCAAGACACCGTCGAGCCTGCAGCCTAAGTTCGCGGCTGACGATATCCCCGTCCAGGAGGTGCTGACCGCCTTCCTCGACCGCTCTGAGGTCATGACCCGTCTCTTGCATGAGGCCGAGCAGTACGACATTGGCCGCATCAAGGTCAACTCTGTCGTCGGCCCCATCCTCCGCTTCAACATCGGCGATTCCCTGAGCTTAAATGTCTACCACGAGCGCCGGCACATCATCCAAGCCGCCCAAGCCGCCGCGTTGGACCTCCGCGACGTGGCCGTCGCTTGATGACGGTGGAAAGGGTGAGAGGGGGAACGGTGGAGAGGTGGGTTCAAGAGTGAACGGAGACCACTTCTCCGAGAGAGTGAAACCCACTTCTCTACCTCTCAACACATCCCCGTCTCCACGTGAGCATCACTCGCCTAGCATCATTTGTTCGATGCGTTTGCGGAGATAGCGGCGGTAGGCGAGGAGCCGGTGGTGGAGCTCGTCGTCCTCGGAGATGTGGGGAGAGACGTACTTGTTGAAGAACGCATTGTCGTCCTCGACGAAGCGTGCGAGGGCTTTGGCGACCTGTTCGACGTCTTTTTCGGTAAGTGTAGAAGGCATGGGGGTCGTTGAGACGGATGCGGGCTGGTCAGCGCGGAGCAGAGTGGTGCCTTGGGCAGACTCGCCGGGCCGTGGGTTGAGGTCGGGTGGTGGGGCCAAGTCTGGAAGGGGCGCATCGAGAGGATCGCCGTCGAATGCGTCACCGTCGAATCCGGACATGATGAACGGCTCCTCGTCGATGGACGCAGGGTCGGGAGCGCCGGCGTCGCCATGCTCACTGAAGTCGCTCTCAGATAGGGGTGGGGGCGCATAGTCAGTTGACGCGAAATCAGTTGGCGAGTAATCAGTTTGCGCGTAGTCAGCTAGGGAGATCTCAGGTGCGGTTCGTTCCCGGCCGTCCTCGGGCGTTTCGTCAGCCTCCTCCTCGGATGCCTCCACGCCGGAGAGCTTTGTATCGACGGCCGGCATGGCTGGGGGCAAGCCATGCACCTCCGGCATCGAGGGACCAGAAACTGTAAGTTCTGCAGGGGAGTCCTCAAACGGTTCCGGCTCTGGCCCTGGAGGTGTGGCAGAAATCGGAGGCAGGAACGAAGGGGTTTCCACGGCCTCTGCATCCGCAGAGGGAATGGGCGCGCGTTTCAGCGATTCGAGTTCTTGGTTCGTGCGTCCCCACCTCGGTTGGCCGGCTTTGCGCCGCCGGCTCAGGGCAAAGCCCCCTCCGATCCCGGCAAGGACAAGCGCTCCGAGCGCCCAGAGAAGCCACGCCGGCAAGGCAAAGGCCGCCTCGGCACTTCGCTCTTCTTCGGTCACGAAAAACGCCTCGGTGATGGCGCGTATTCTATTTCCATCATTGATGGGGCGCATCGTGACGAAGCTGTCGTCGATGATGACGAACGCTGCCCCTTCGCCTTGAATGCTCTCGAACAGCTGGCCCTCTGGCGTCTTCGCGTAGAAGAGGTAGGCGAACGGCCAGGATACATCTGTATCTGGATAAGAAAGATCAGCGGCGGAGCCGGCAGAGGTCAGACGGGTGCGCTTGTGGCGCTGGCTCTCGGGGTCTGATTCTGGAGCCACACCGGGGGTAACGGCTACGGGCTCGAATCCTTCTTCACCGAGGGTGCCGGCACGCGTCGTGAAGACGGCCATCTCCGTTCCAGCCGGCAAGAGGTGGACGGTCGGCTGATCGCCCTCGAACGTTACGTGTTCGAATGTGAGCGGGCGGCCTTCGGGGACTTCGTCAAACGAGTCGGGGGGAGCTTGGCTCGGTGGGTTGCTCTGGAAGAGCTCGGCCACATCGGTGTCTTCGGCGATGCCGGCTTCGAAGAACAGGCGGCGCACGTCGGCATCGCGTTCATCGTCGGTGATCTTCCGCACGTTGACGAGCGCGCCCTCGCTGAACCGCTCGAAGGCGGACTCAAAGCGCCGGCGCGTCGTGCTCCAGGCCACGGTCTCGTACAGGAGGTCAGCCGGAGTCAGTGCGTAGATGAAGTAGACGTTCTGCGTCGCGCTGGTGAGCGGATACGCATCGCCGGTGTAGCCGCCGGCAGTCAGTTCGTCGAAATGAAGACGGAAAGGGCGCTCGCCGGGGGGATAGGCTTCGGGCAGACGCTCGTCTACGCCCTTGCGGATACGGATGCGAGCCCACGAGCCGCGGTTGTCTCGGAGCGGAGTTTGGCGCACGAGCACAGCCAACCGGGTACCGGCAGGTAACGGTAGACGGGCTCCGACGTTGAGCCGAAGCTGAACCTTTCGAACGGGGGGGGCCTCCTCCTGCCTTTGTGCAATCACCGCATCGGCCGGAAGGCTCATCGATGCCGTGCAAAGCAGGAACGCCAACAAAATCCGCTTTCTCATGCCTGTGCCTAAACGGATGTAGCGCTACCAATATAGGGCATGTGTGAATAATCTGCCCCAGAGCCGATGGCCAAGACAGGGCAGGCCTCGCCAGTCAGGGACGGGGACCCTGGCGGCGCATAAAAAACCACCGTAGAATCCCTACCTTGCCAACCTCTTCCTCTCTGAACCTCCCACCGCCCAACTGTTCCTCCCATGGTCCGCTGGAGAAAAGGCCGCCGTAGCAGCAACATCGATGACCGACGGGGGCAACGATCCCCAGGGCGGGGGGGCCGAGGTGGCGTCAAGCTGAGTGGCGGCGTGCTTATCCTCGCGCTGCTCGGCGCGTTGATCTTTGGCAAGAACCCGCTCGAATTGCTCCAGCTCTTGGGCGGAGGGGCTGCTCCATCGGCCCAGGTCGAGTCTTCCCCAGGTGCCCAGCCCAACGATGAGGCCGGCGAGTTCGTGTCGGTCATTCTGGCGAGCACGGAAGACGTGTGGAGCCGGCTCTTCCAGCAAAGCGGCTCCCGGTACCGGCCGCCCACGCTGGTGCTGTTCACCGACGTGGTTCAGTCGGCCTGTGGGGTCAACTCGGCCGCTACGGGGC
>JBCDHV010000400.1:0-4276 GCA_038749615.1 Bacteroidota bacterium | reverse complement strand
GCCTCCTCGACGGCAAACCGCGCCCGCCGGCCCCGCCCGTGGGGCGACGAGGCGTTCCCAAACTGGTCGGTGAGATACGGCATCATCACCTCCAACACCCGAGGATCGAGTGGCGTCGTAGCAGCGTGATCGAGGTACATGGGTGGATTTTTGGTGTTTAGTATTCAGTGTTTGGACGTGGTTGGAAGAGAGCCGGTGAACGGCGAAGCTTAGACTTACCCGATGTCTGAACCTGTCATCCATGCCGGCCCGCTCAGGCAGCACTAAGGACCGATCCGGAAAGTCGGCGCGGAAGGCGAGAACGTGCGAGCGGACGTTGAGCGAGGCGCTCGAAGCAGGCGTAGCACCAGCTACGGCAATGCAGAGCAACGAAGCGCAGCCGCTCGCAGCCCGCGAGGGCTTTTCGGATAGGTCCTAAACATTAAACACCGAACACTGTGCGCAGCACATTCAGACAAAACCTGGCTGCCGGTTGATACGTTGAACGAAAGTGCCAGTTCACCATCCTTCTGACCCTACGTCTCTCTATGCTTCCCTTTCCTCGAAAACGCATCCGCCGCGACCGGCCCATCATCGGGTTGACCATCGGAGACATCAACGGGATTGGGCCTGAAGTACTTCTCAAAGGCATGGCCGACAAGCGGTTGCAGCGCTTCGTCATCCCCGTCATCATTGGGCCGATGAGCGCGCTGCACACCCACGCCGGCACGCTCAAGCTCAAAAACCTGAACTTGCACCCGATTCGGAGCATCGAGGAGATCGACTCGTCGCTTCCAGGTAAACAGGCCGGGCTGTACGTGTTGGACCAAGACGACGACGAAACGCCGGCCGTCGAGTTTGGCCGGCCGACCGAGGCCAGCGGCCGCACAGCGATGAAAGCCGTCGATGAAGCGATCCGTTTGAGTCTGGACGAGTCCATTGCCGGCTTTGTGACCGCACCGATCTCGAAGGAAGCCGTCGTGCGTGCCGGCTACAACATTCCGGGCCACACCGAGCACATTGCCGCCAAGACACATTCCCAGCGCTACACCATGATGATGGTTGCGCAGTCGCTCCGCGTTGGGCTCGTGACTACCCATCACGCGCTTCGGGACATTCCCGAACGCATCACGGAGGAAGCCATCCTCGAAAAGCTGGACATCATTGACGAATCCCTGCAACTGGACTTCGGAATCGACGAGCCCAGAATTGCCGTCCTGAGTCTCAACCCGCACGCCGGCGACGGAGGCGTGCTCGGCCGGGAGGAGATCGAGATCATCCAGCCGGCTCTCCAGAAAGCCGCAGCCCGTGGCCTTCAAGCCGACGGCCCGCATGCGGCCGACGGGTTCTTCGCCAACCGGCGCTTCAACGACTACGATGCGATCCTGGCGATGTATCACGACCAAGGACTCATCCCGTTCAAAGCCCTCTCGTTCAACAGCGGAATCAACTTCACCGCCGGCTTACCGATCATCCGTACCTCGCCTGATCACGGCACGGCCTACGACATTGCCGGCCAAGGCAAAGCCTCACCCGAGAGCATCCGCCACGCCCTGTATCTTGCACTGGATATCGCGCGCCGCCGGCGTGCGGTGGGCGTGCTTCGTGCACGTGTTTAGCCGGCGGCGAGTGTTTGGCCGGCGGCAAGTGTTTAGTTTTTGGTGTTTAGTGTTTAGTTGCAGCCTGAAGGCTTTAGACTTTGCCAACGCCCCTTCCTGCCGGCCGGCCCTGTCAGCGCTAAACACGAAACACTGAACACTAAACACCAAGAAACGATGCCAACCGATTCGCCCCCCTACTCTGCCTTAGCTGCTGGGTACGACGTGGTCATGGAGCACGTGGAGTACGACTACTGGGCCGGCTATCTGCACTCGATCATCCAAACGTACCGTCCAGGCCGGCGGCGAAGGGTGCTGGAACTGGGATGCGGGACGGGCTCACTGGCGTTCGAGATGGAGCAGTTAGGCGCGTACAAGATCGTCGGCACAGATCTGAGCGAGGACATGATTCGGGTGGCCCGGAGCAAAGCCGAAGCGTTTGGCTCCCGCGTCCAGTTCGAGGTCGCCGATTTCACGAATTTCCGCGCCGATCCGCTCGTCGACGTGATTGTCCTCATGCACGATGGCATCAACTACCTGACAAGCACCGACTCCGTGGCCGACCTGTTTCGGTGCGCCCAGCAGTCGCTCAAACCCGGCGGCCTGATGATCGTTGACCAGAGCACGCCGGCCAACAGCATCAACAACGCCGAGTTCTTCGACGACGAAGGCGAGGCCGACGGGTTCACCTACCGCCGTTCCAGCCAGTTCGACCCCACGACCCGGCTTCACACCACGACGCTCCATTTCTCCGTCGAGGGCGAGTCGTTCACCGAAACGCATGTCCAGCGCGCCTACGACCGAGACGAGATCGAGCCGTTGATCCAAAACGCCGGCCTCCGCATCATCAACGTCTACGACGGCATCAGCTTCGAGCCGGCGGACGAGCACTCAGAGCGGCTCCACTGGTTGCTGTCATCGACGTAGCGATCAGGTCCCCGATTTAACAAATCGCCGATTTGTTAAATCGGGGACCTAGCGTAACATCTCCTGCCTCTGCTCTACCAACTGGCATCGTAACCTCTCCGTCCGGCCTTGGTGGCCGAGCGCACAGGGGCTTGCGCGTCTCCGCCCGCACCGCGAGCCCCCAAACCCGATCTCTTTCGATGTTTACGCTGCTTCTGCTCTCTCTTCTCGCCGCCGTCCCGGCCGGGCTTCCCTCCACAGATCTCGGCCCCACGGATTTCTATGACGCCACCGATGCGTTCCTCGAAACGAACGTCGTGGACGGCCGGCTCGACTACGGTGCACTCAAAGATGAACCGGCCTCCCTGAACGCACTTGTCGATCTCATCGCGGAAACCAACTGGCGGGAGATGGAAGCCGGCGAGCAGAAAGCCTTCCTGCTGAATACGTACAACGTGCTCGCCATTGCTAACGTCGTCCGGCACTACCCCACGGAGTCGCCGCTGAAGGTGAAAGGCTTTTTCGACAAGGAGACGTTCACGGTTGGAGGCGAAGAGATGACGCTCGACGAACTCGAGAAAGGGACCATCTTCAAGCTCTTCCCCGATTCGAGGCTGCACTTCGCCCTCGTCTGCGCGGCGGAAGGCTGCCCTAAGCTGATCACCGACGTGTACCGGCCGGCCACGCTCGATCAGCAACTTGCAGACAAAACGCGTGCATCGATGTCGAATCCCATGCTTGTCCGCGTGGATGGCAACACCCTTCTGCTTTCGCAGTTATTCGATTGGTATCGGGCGGATTTTGAGGAAGAAGCCGGCTCGCTGGTTGGCTATGTGAATGCCTACCGCGCCGAGCCGGTACCGGAAAACGCCAAGGTCAAGCTGTTTGAGTACGATTGGACGCTGAATGACCGATAGGACAAATTCGGCGGCAAGATGAATTGGACGCTAGTGTGATTTGGGTATCGGGATTCAGGGGTACGGATCGACTTCGTGCCGGCTTGCTTGCGCCGGTCACCATGCTGTTGTTCTGCCTGTGCATCTCGGCCCGTGCCCAGCCGGTCACAGATATCGAATTCGTTGGGATGCACGGTAGTGCGCCCGTCTACCTCGAGCGATTTCTAGCTGTCACCGAGGGCGTCGAATTCGACAGTGTCTCGGTGGCCGAGGATCTGCAGCGGCTGCGCGACTTGGACCGGTTTGCCTCGGTTTCCGTGGAACGAACCGACGACGGGGGGCTGCGCTACACGCTCGACGAGTACCCCAGCGTCATTCCCAAACTCGGCTTTGGCTCGGCCGCGGGCACCTTCTGGGCCCAAGCCGGCGGCGTGGACGTGAACTGGCTCGGGCGAGGGTTCCATCTGGGCGGCATGGTCCGCTACTACGAACGCACCTCGGCTGAGGTCTATGGCCGGTTTCCCACGCTGGTCGGGCGCTTTGGCCTGACGTTTTCCGGCGGCTACCACGCGACCCGCGAGCCTGTCGAGTTGGCGGAACGGGTCCGCACGGTGATGGTGGACCGCTCCAACGTCCAGGCTGCCGTCACATA
This sequence comes from Bacteroidota bacterium, assembly GCA_038749615.1. GTDB lineage: Bacteria > Bacteroidota > Rhodothermia > Rhodothermales > DATKEJ01 > JBCDHV01. Next base: position 245 of record JBCDHV010000400.1, on the reverse strand, counting down.
CGACCTCCTCCGCCGGCCGTTTTCCGACTGGGAAGTTACGCTCCGTGCCGGCGGTGGACGGTTGGACGAATCGTACCGCTCAGCAGCCTTGCTGGGCGGAGAGTTGGAGTTCGACAAATGGCTCCTCCAAGCCGGCTTCCAAGCTCGTAGAGTAAGCTATTACGACATCCGCCTCGTTGGCCTGCACGTCGATCTACTCGGCCAGCGTGTTGCCGATGTCGGCCGGCCGTTCACGTATGGCGATG
>JBCDHV010000399.1:0-4279 GCA_038749615.1 Bacteroidota bacterium | reverse complement strand
CTTCGCGCCCGAGGCGGACGCTGTAGGACGGATGGTCGAGCGTTGGCGTGGTACGGATGCTGACGCTTCCGTCCTTGGCTAGCATCACGTCGCTCACTAGGGCATCCGTGTGCACGTCGAGCTGGACGAGAGCCGCCAGCAAGCGGCGCAGCGCCGGCGAATCGACGGGTGTGCCCAGCGGAACGTCTCGGAGGCCATGCACCAACGGGACATCGTAGACCGCAAGGGTGTCGATGGGCATTCCGTGGCCCGTAGCATCGAGGTAGCCGATGGCGTCGCCGCGGCGGTCGATGACGAGGGCAGCGGGCCGGCGCTCGCGGACGCGAACCTTGAGTTGGCCCGGCGGCACGCGCCAGACACTCGCCTCAGCCACCCACGGATGCTGCCGGACTCGGTCGGCCAGGACGTCCGGTTCGAGGTCCATCAGCGTGGTATCAGCCGGCACGCGGAGCGCAGCGTTCAAGCCGGCTTCGGTCGCGTGTACCTGCCCCGAGAACGTAATCTCGGATACGCGGAGCGTCCGGAGCCACACCGCTGCCGCAACGAGCAGCACGAGGCCGAAGAGGGCGAGTAAGGCGTGTTTCATGGTTTCGTTAGAGACTCGAAGGGGCTTGGGGGCTCAAAGGGGCTGTGGGGCTCGAAGGGGTTTAGGGGCTATAGGTTTAGGATCTTGGCGTCGGGTGGCGACGGGGTCTTTTGGTGCGGTTGTAAATTGTGTGCCGGCATCGTTGGCCAGGAGTTGAGTAAATCCTCAGCCCCTAAAGCCCCTCAGCCCCTGAAGCCCCTCCAGACAACGCCGTCCAGAAGGCCAAACTGTGCCGCCAGATATCGCCGGCGCCCAACCACAGCACGAGGTCGCCAGGCTCGATGACGCCCCGGACGTAGTCCGGCAGTTCGGTCTTGTCCGAGACGTAGCGGACGTCTCGGTGGCCGAAGCGGCGCGCCTCATCAGCGATGAGTTTGCCGGTGACGCCTTCGCGCGGGGCCTCGCGGGCCGGGTAGATGTCTGTGACCACGAGTACGTCGGCATCGAAGAAGCTGCGGCCAAAGTCGGCCAGAAAGTCGACCGTGCGGGAATACAGGTGCGGCTGAAAGACCACGACGAGCCGGCGGTCCGGCCAGCCTTCGCTTGCGGCTTCGAGCGTGGCAAGGATTTCCGTTGGGTGGTGCGCGTAGTCGTCGACTACCAACACCCCGTTAGTCTCACCGTGCGGCTGGAAGCGCCGCTGAACACCGCCGAACTGGCTCAAGCCGTGGGCGATGTAGTCGAACGGAATGTCGAGTTCGAGCCCCACGGCAACGGAGGCCAGTGCGTTGCGCACGTTGTAGAGCCCCGGCACCTTGAGGACAATCTTGCCGAGCGTGTAGCCGAAGAGCTGGACCGTGAACGTCGTCTTCAGCCCTTCCTGCTGAATGTTGACGGCGCGAAGATCGGCTTGGCGCGCGGTGCCGTAGGTCACCACGCGGCGGTCGATTTCGGTCAGGATGCCCGGGACGTTGTGATCGTCGAGGCAGGCGATGACGGCTCCGAAGAAGGGGACGGAGTTCGCATACTGAAGGAAGGCGGCCCGGAGATCGTCGAGGTCCTCGTAAATGTCGAGGTGCTCGGCGTCGATGTTGGTGATGACGGCGATGACGGGGGTGAGCCGGAGGAATGTCCGGTCGTATTCGTCGGCTTCGATGATGATGACGTCGCCTTCGCCAGTGACGGCGTTCGTCGAGCCAAAGGCTTCTACTTTGCCGCCGACGATCACCGTCGGGTCGAAGCTGCCGGCGCGGACAACGAGGCCGGCCATCGAGGTCGTCGTGGTCTTGCCGTGCGTGCCGGCAATCCCGATGCCGTACTTCATCCGCATCAGCTCGGCCAGCATCTCGGCGCGGCCAATCAACGGAATGCGCTGCCGAAGCGCCTCGATGGTTTCCGGGTTCTCTGCCGGCTTCACCGCAGAGGAATACACGACCACGTCGGCGTCCGCCACATACTCAGCGGCGTGCCCGATGTAGACCGTCGCGCCTTGTTCGACGAGCTTTTCCGTAACGTCGCTTTCTGATAGATCGGATCCAGAAACGCGGAACCCTCGGCTCAGCAGCACGCCGGCAATCGAGCTCATGCCGATACCGCCGATCCCCACGAGATGCACATGGCGGACGCGCCCCATGGGCGCTTGGCGAAGGGGTGCGTTGGATGCGTTCATGCCGTCCTCCGGTTCGTTTCTGCGTACCCTGCAGCCAGGCTCAGCACGTCGGCGGCGATGTCTGCGGACGCGTTCGGCCTGGCCATCCCGAGCGCTGCGGCTGACATCGCGGCAAGCCGGCTCGGATCGGCAAAGAGCGCGTCGATGGTCGCGCCCAAAGTCGCGTTCAGGCCAGGCTCGACTAGCAGGACGGAAGCACCGCCGCCAACCATCGCGCGCGCGTTTTTGGTTTGATGATCCGCCGTGACGTTTGGGCTCGGGACGAGCACCGAGGGCGTGCCGGTGACCATCAGCTCGCTGCACGAGATCGCGCCGGCGCGGCAAAGGGTCAGATCGGCGGCCTTGTAGGCGAGGTCCATGCGGTCGACGTACTTGAGCAGCCGAAGCCGTGGATGGTGCGTCTCGGGCGTATCGAGGCGCTCGAAGTAGCGCCGGCCGGTCTGCCAAATGAGGTAACGGTTCTCGCGTTCGAGCAGGCGTGGCGCGTGCACTTGCATCGCCTCGTTGAGCGCCTGGCTGCCGAGCGAACCGCCAAACATGAAGAGCACCTCGGCGTCGTGTGGCAGGTCGAAGTGCTTCCGGCCGGCCGCGCGGGTCGCGGTTTGCAGAGCCGGCCGCGTCGGGTTGCCGCTCATCACGCAAACCTCAGGCCGGCCGAACGCCTCGATGGCGGCCTCGAAGGCGACGTGGATGCGCGTCGCGCGCTTGGCGAGCAGCTTATTCGTCAGGCCGGCGTAGGCGTTTTGCTCCTGGATGACGATGGGCCGGCCAAGCCTGGAGGCCGCCCACAAGACGGGGCCTGACACGTAGCCGCCGGTACCCACCACCACGTCGGGATCGAACGACCTGACGAGGTCGAGGCTCTGCCGCAGGCCCTTCGTGAGCTTCAGCGGAAACGTGAAGAGCTTCGGTGAGAGCGAGCGAGGGAAGCCCGTGACGGTAATCGGATGAATCGGGTAGCCGGCCTTCGGGACCGCGGTCCACTCCAAACGGTCCTGAGTGCCGGCGAACGATACGGTTGTACCAGGTACATGGTCACGCACTGCCTCCGCAATGGCAATTGCCGGATATACGTGACCACCCGTACCGCCGCCGGCAAACAGGACTCTGTGCCTCCGGGGGGCTCTGGGAGTTTGTGTGGATCGAGGGGTCATGGACCGTTGGGCTGTTGGGCGGGATGTGGTTGGGCAGGGTTCTCTGTCTGACCAGACCCACCGGTAGCCTTTTATCGATGCTTGGAAACGTTGAGGAGAACACCCATCAGTGCGCCGTTGGCGATGAGGGCGGTGCCGCCGTACGAGACGAACGGCAGGGGTAAGCCGGTGACGGGCAGCAAGCCGACGGCGACGCCGGCGTTGACCAACCCGTAGAGCACAATCGTGGTCGTGATGCCAACTCCCAAGAACAGCCCCAGCGGATCGGGCGCGCGCTGGGCAACGGTCAGGAACCCTCGGTAGAGCAGGAAGAAGAAGGCCGCCAGCAAGACGCCGGCTCCGATCAACCCGTATTCCTCCGCCACGATGGCGAAAATGAAGTCGTTGTAAGGAGCCGGCAGGAAATCGCGCTGGATGCTCTTGCCTGGCCCGCGCCCCGTCAGCCCACCCGTCGCGATGGCGATTTTGGCCTGCCGCGCCTGGTAGCCCTCGGCTTGGTCACTCATGACCTCCGCTTGATCCGTCTGCGCGGAGAGGTCCTTCCCGATCCAGGCCTCGACGCGCTGCATCCGGTTGGGCGAGACCAGCAGCAACATCACCGCGAGGCCGGCGAGCACCGCAAAAAGACCGCTGAGGTGCAGCACCCGGACGCGCGCGACGAAGCAGAGCGCCGTGCAGGTCGCGAAGAGCAACGCTGCGGTGCTGAGATCCTGCGCGCCGATCAGCACGGTCACCGGCAGAATCCAAAAGAGCAGCGGCATGAAGCCAAATTTGAAGTCGGCGATGTACGCCTGCTTCTTGGCGAGCAAGAACGCCACGTGCAACAGCAACGCGACGCGAGCAAATTCGGAAGGTTGAAGCGTGAAACTCCCGATCCGGAGCCAGCGCGTCGCGCCACCTGACACGACGCCAGCCAGTTGCACGAAGACG
>JBCDHV010000398.1:0-4294 GCA_038749615.1 Bacteroidota bacterium | reverse complement strand
CCTATCCGAAAAGCCCTCGCGGGCTGCGAACGGCTGCGCGAACGCTGCGCTTCGTTGCTCTGCATCGCCGTAGCTGGCGCTACGCCTGCTTCGAGCGCCTCGCTCAACGTCCGCTCGCACGTTCTCGCCTTCCGCGCCGACTTTCCGGATAGGTCCTTACAAGCCATCCCCTCTTCGTATGGAGTTGTTGAGTCTCCTCTTCGCTGGCGTCGGAACGATTTCTATGGCGGTCGGCCTCATCTACATGATCGTGCGGGCGTTTCAGGAAAGTCTGCTCTGGGGCGTAGCCTGTATCCTCTTGGGCCCCCTGATTTTCGTGTTCGCCGTCCTCCACTGGGATGAGGCAAAGGCCGGACTGATCGCCTTCGCCGCCGGCCTCACCGTGCTGTTGATCGGAGGAAGTTTCTCGTAGCACGTTCTCGCATCCGTTGAAGCGGCATGGCTCCCATTCTCGTTGTTACTCCAGTCCGGAAAGAGCTCACTGCGCTCATAGACCTGCTCACTACCGAAGGGTACGAGGTTCGGCCACAGCACAGCCGGGTGCCTGGCTTCAGCATTCCTGATCTCGGCATGTGGTGCGGAGCGGCCGGGCATGGCAAGGCGCAGTTCGCCCTCGTCACCCAACACCTGATCGACACCCACGGTCCGTTCTCGGCCATCGTGGCCGCTGGGGCAGCCGGCGCGCTGAGCCCTGACCTCGAACCAGGCGATGTCATCGTAGGCACCGAGGCCGTCGAGCACGACTACAAGCCGCGCTTTCACGGTATCGCGCCGCCCCCGAGGCACCCGGCATCGAGTGCACTCGTAGAGGCTCTTCTCGACGCTCAGCCTGAGCGGACCCGCTTTCGCATACACACTGGCCCGATTGCAGGAGGCGATGAGGACATCGTCGACGCCGGCCGAGCCCGAGCGCTAGCTGCTGAGACGGGGGCGTTGTGTGTAGCGTGGGAAGGTGCTGGCGGTGCACGGGCTGCCGCGTTCAACGGAGTGCCCTTCGTGGAAATCCGCTCGGTCACAGACCGTGCCGACCGCGCCGCAGCCGAGAGCTACCGGGTGCATCTCGCCCAGGCAATCAAGCACATCGGGCACGTGATCGTTGCCTGGCGGTTGAGCCGTTGAGGATCAGCGCGCAGGATCCGTACGTTCGATTCCGTCTGCTCCGTCAACACCGTAGCCCATCGCACATGCGCGCCCAACTTTCGCTCGTCCTTCTGCCCGTGGTGTTTCTCTCCGCCTGCTCGTTGGACGAAGTGTCCGAGCCGGCGGCCGGCGGCACGCCCATCCAGACTGACAAAGCGGTGTACACGGCCGAACCTGTTGGAGCCGGCGACCGCGAGGTATACGCGTTCGACCTGACTGCCACGTTCGAAAACACGACGGCCCAGACTGTTTACTTGGGCCGGTGCTTTCCAGACACACCGATGCCCATCTACCGTCTAGAGGTGCTCGGCGAAGCAGATGGCCAGCAGGCAGCCTACGATGCGGTTTGGGCATGTGTCGATCACGGCGAAGCCTTCGCCATTGCCCCGGGCGCTACGCGCGTCGACACGTTCCGGATCGCTGGCCCGAATGCCTGGCCCGACGGCTCGGATGAGGGGATTGGTGTGCTCGAAGGCGAGTTCCGGCTGTCGTATGATGCCCGGACATGCCCGGAGGAAGTCGGGTGCGCCTTGCCGGCCGGACAGGCCCGTTCCAACGTGTTCGATGTGCGCCTTGCACCGTAACGGATATCCCCACCACATGTCAAGACTCAACGGCAAAACGGCGCTCGTCACTGGGGCCGCCCGAGGGATCGGGGAGGCCATCGCCCGCGCGTTCGTGGCCGAGGGTGCGCACGTGCTGCTCACAGACCTCCGCGACGACGCCGGCACCGACGTTGCTGAGTCTCTCGGCGATGCTGCGACGTACTGCCGGCTCGATGTGCGAGAGGAAGCCGACTGGGAAGCTGCCCTAAAAGAACTCCTGGGCCGAAGGGGCCGGCTCGACATCGTGGTGAACAATGCCGCCATCACCGGCTTCGAAGAAGGCTTCACGGCGCACGATCCCGAACACGCGACGCTCGAGGATTGGCGAGCCGTCCACCGGACGAACCTCGACGGCGTGTTTCTTGGCTGCAAGCACGCGATCCGGGCGATGCGAGGTACGGGGTCAGGGGCCATCGTCAACATCTCCTCGCGTTCGGGGCTGGTCGGGATTCCTGCGGCAGCAGCGTACGCTTCCAGCAAGGCCGCCGTGCGGAATCACACCAAGACCGTGGCGCTCTACTGCGCGCAGCAAGGTCTGAACATCCGGTGCAACAGCGTCCACCCAGCCGCTGTCCTCACTCCAATCTGGGAGCCCATGCTCGGCGATGGCCCGGACCGAGAGGAGCGCGCCAAAGCACTGACCGCCGACACGCCGATGAAACGGTTCGGCACGCCGGAAGAAGTCGCGGCCGTCGTGGTTCTGCTTGCCTCCGACGAAGCCGCCTACATGACCGGCTCCGAGATCACCATTGATGGCGGGTTGCTCGCTGGCAGCGCCGCGACGCCAACGACGGAGTAGCTGGCCGAACCCGTCGCCAAGACAACCGCCAACACAACCGCGCTGCCAAAGAAACAACAGCGGTGAGATTCGAGCGCAGGATGACGGAAGCGCCGCTTGGGCCGGCGGCCGTACCGTGGGGGCACTTCACGAACGAACCCTCCCAGGCCATGACTCAAACCGACCGCGCCACAGCGTTCCACCATCTTCACCGCACGCCGGCCCTCGTGCTGCCGAACGCATGGGATGCCGGCAGCGCCCGCATCATCGAGCACGCCGGCGCCCACGCCATCGCCACGACGAGCGCCGGCGTCTCCTGGGCACGAGGCCGGCCAGACGGTGAGCATCTCACCTTGCCTGAAGCCGTCGAGACGATCCGGTCCATTGTGAAGGCCGTTACCGTTCCGGTCACTGCGGACATCGAGAGCGGCTACGGAGACGGCTCGCCGGAGCAGGTCGCAGACAGCGTTCGGGCTGTGCTGGATGCCGGCGCGGTGGGTATCAACCTCGAAGACGCCCCCGGGAACGAAGGAAACGCTCTGCGCCCCATCGACGAGCAGGTCAGTCGGATTCAGGCGGCCCGGAAGGCGGCGGAGCAGCACGGTGTCAACGCATTCATCAACGCCCGCACGGATGTTTACCTGGCCGGCGTGGGAGCGCAAGAAGAGCGCGTCGGCCTCGTTCTGCGCAGAGCCACAGCGTATCTGAAGGCTGGAGCAGACGGGATTTTCGTGCCGGCTCTCGCGGACGTGGACATCATCGCCAGGCTCGTTCAGGAGATTGACGCGCCCGTCAATATCATGGCAGGGCCGGGCGCGCCCAGTGTGCAGGCGTTGGTGGGCCTTGGTGTCGGCCGTGTGAGTCTCGGGCCGGCGATCGCGCTTGGAGCGTTTGGGTTCATTCACCAGGCTGCCACGGAGGCGCTGAATGCCGGCACGTTCGGCACCCTAAAATCTGCTCTGCCTTTTGGCATAGTCAACGGTCTGTTTGCCCATGAGTGACATCTCGTCCCTGACGTTCGGCGAGCGGCTAGCTCGGATGTACGCCAGTGATGCGGCATCTGACGGGGTGTTCGTGACCGGCGTGCTTACCACGGGGATTTACTGCCTACCCTCCTGCCGGGCCCGCAAGCCCAAGGCAAAGAATGTCGTCTTCTTCGATACCGAGGAGGAAGCCGTGCAGGCAGGACTCCGCCCCTGCAAGCGGTGCCGCCCCGACGCGTTCTACGCCGGCTGCGATCCCGACCGAGACCGTCTGACGGCTGCTCTCTCGATGCTTGAGCACGACCCTTCTTCCGTCCCTAACGTGCCGGCGTTGGCCAAGTTGGCTGGCGTCGGTGTGTCAAAGCTTCACATGCTCGCCCAGCGCCATGCCCAGACGACGCCGGCCGAGCTGATCCACGCGAGCCGAATCCGTGTGGCCATGCGCCTGCTCCAGTCTGGAGAGACCGGCGCGACTGAAACGGCCTTCGCGGTTGGGTACGAATCGGTCTCGGCCTTCTACGATCGGTTCAAGCAGGCTACTGGATCGACGCCGGGTGCGTTTGCCCAACGAGAGCAGGGGCGTGGGAGACCGGAAGAGTTGTAAGACGCCGCCGGCATGGGGCGAGCAGAGGGCAACCCGGTGGCCGCCGGCCCTATGTTGACCGTTCATCAACAGCTCTCGGTATGCGGTCCTTCCTCGTCTTCGCCGTCTGGGCGGTTTGTTTCTGTGTTGCCCCATCTCCCGTTTCAGCGTCAGGTGGCTCCGTAGGCGCTGAACCGGATTCGCT
>JBCDHV010000397.1:0-4316 GCA_038749615.1 Bacteroidota bacterium | reverse complement strand
TCGCCGAGAATCATGCCCTGGTGGACGAGCTTCTGAAAGGGCTCGGGCGTGGACACGATGCCGGCATCGTAGAGCACCTTGTGCCAGAACCGCGCGTAGAGCAAGTGCAGCACGGAGTGCTCAGAGCCCCCAACGTAGAGATCGACCGGCATCCAGTACTTCTCCAACTCGGGGTCAACCAAGTGCGCGTCGTTGTCCGGGTCGATGAACCGTAGGTAGTACCAGCACGATCCGGCCCACTGCGGCATCGTATTCGTCTCGCGCCGTGCCGGCCGTCCAGTGTCCGGATCGGTGGTGTTCACCCACTCGGTGATGGCGGCCAGTGGGCTTTCGCCGGTGCCGGTTGGCTTGTAGGTCTCGACTTCCGGGAGGAGCAGTGGCAGTTGGTGATCGGGCAGCAGCTTGGCATCGCCATCGACGTGGATCACCGGGAACGGCTCGCCCCAGTAGCGTTGCCGGCTGAAGAGCCAGTCGCGCAGCTTGTAATTCGTCGTTCGCCGGCCAGCACCTTTGGATTCTAGCCATTCGATGGCTTTCTCCTTTGCCTCTACCACGCCCAGACCGTTCAGGAAGCCGCTGTTGATCGCCGGCCCCTCACCGGTGTACGCGCCCTGCTCGAAGTCGGGCGGCGGCTGGACCGTCCGGACGATGGGGAGGCCATACACTTCGGCGAACTCGTAGTCGCGCTCGTCTTGGCCCGGCACGGCCATGATCGCCCCCGTGCCGTAGGTGGCCAGGACGTAGTCGGCCACGAAGATGGGGATGGCGGCTCCGTTGGCCGGGTTGATGGCCTTCGCGCCGGTGTCGACGCCGGTCTTCTCTTTCTGGAGTTCGGTCCGTTCGAGGTCGCTTTTCAATGCGGCGGCATCGACGTAGGCCTGGACGGCCTCGCGCTGCTCATCGACGGTGATCGCTTCCACCAGCGGATGTTCGGGGGCGACCACCATGTACGTCGCGCCAAAGATCGTGTCCGGGCGCGTCGTGTAGACCGTCAGCGCGTCTTCGTGGCCCTGAATCGGGAAGTCGATCTCTGCGCCTTCACTCCGCCCGATCCAGTTGCGCTGCATTTCCATCGTGCTACGCGGCCAATCGAGCCCGTCGAGTTCGTCGAGGAGCCGGTCGGCGTAGGCGGTGATCTTCAGGACCCACTGCCGCATGGGCTTGCGGATGACCGGGTGGCCGCCGCGTTCGCTCTTGCCGTCGATGACCTCTTCGTTAGCAAGGACCGTCCCGAGCGCCGGGCACCAGTTCACGGGCCGGTCGTCCTCGTAGGCAAGGCCGCGCTCATGGAGTTGCTTGAAGATCCACTGCGTCCACTTGTAGTAGTCCGGGTCCGTCGTGGCCACCTCGCGCGACCAGTCGTACGAAAACCCGATGGCCTTCAACTGCTCGCGGAAGCGGTCGATGTTCTTCTTCGTCGTCTCCCTCGGGTGCGTGCCGGTTTCGATGGCGTACTGCTCAGCCGGCAATCCGAACGCGTCCCACCCCATCGGGTGCAACACGTTGAAGCCCCGCATCCGCTTGTACCGGGAGACGATGTCCGTGGCCGTGTAGCCTTCCGGATGCCCCACGTGAAGACCAGAGCCACTCGGGTAGGGAAACATGTCGAGCGCGTAAAACTTCGGCCGGCTGGTATCGACCTCGCGGGGCGTCTCGAACGTCTTTTGGGTGTCCCAGTAGTGCTGCCATTTGGACTCGATGTCCTGAACGGGGTACGGCATGTGTAATCTTCGGATGGTGGATTTGGACGCTGGAAAACTTGTCAGCAAGATAGCGGTTTCGGGGGGTGGCTTTCTTTGAAGCTCGGGTTCGTCCGGGCCGGCTCACCACCCGTTGCTTATGAACTTCACCGATCTATTCGAGCAGGCACAGACCATCGCCGTCGTTGGCCTCTCCCCGAATCAATGGCGCGACAGCTACGGCGTGGCCCGGTACATGCAGCGCGCCGGCTACCGCATCGTCCCGGTTAACCCGAAGTACGAGGACATCCTCGGCGAGCCCTGCTACCCTGACCTGGCCTCGATTCCAGAAGACATCCGCATCGACATCGTCGACGTCTTCCGCCGGCCTGAACACACCGCGGGCGTTGTGGCGGAAACGGCCGCACGTGCCGAGCGCACGGGAGAACGCCCCGTTATCTGGACGCAACTTGGCGTCAGCAGCTTCGAGGCGCAGTCGGTTGCTGAACAAGCCGGCCTCCCCTACGTCGCCGATCGGTGCCTCAAGGTGGTCCACGCGCAGGTGGCTTGATCGTGGGTTGATGGTATTTGGTTGGGCAGTTGGGCGGGGTTTTCTATGTTCGATTTCGCTCTCTCTGTCGTTATTCGCCCACCAACCCTCTGGTCTATGCTGATCCATGCGCCGTATTACAGCGGCTACATCGCGCGCGTCCCTGATGCGCCTCTCGCCGAGGTGCTGGAGCGCCGGCCGCTTGCTGCCCTGATCGACCGGTGCTCGGAGGAGCAGCTCGATTACCGCTACGCACCGGGCAAATGGAGCATCCGCGAGGCCCTCATTCACTGCTCAGACACAGAGCGAGTGTTTGCTTACCGGCTTCTGTGGATCGCGCGTGGAAATGCGAGTCCCCTTCCTGGCTTCGATCAGGACGAGTTTGTCGAGTACGGGCCGTCTGACGCCACGCTCGAAGACCTCAGCGCCGAGTACCACGCGGTCCGGGATGCCACACTGGCGCTGCTCCGCACCCTTCCAGACGAAGCGCTGGACCGCATTGGCGAGGCTTCTGGGTATGCCGTGAACGCGCGTGCCCTGGCGCACATGCTCGCCGGCCACGAATTGCACCACGTCGAGGTCTTCACGGAGCGGTACGGCTTGTGAGCGACGGCATTTCGGTCCTCCACGTCGTCCCGGCGTTCTCTCCCGTCTCCGAGACGTTCATCTACGATCTCGTGACCGCGCAAGCCGCCCAGGGTGCCCGCTTGGCCGTGGCGACGAGGCGGCGCGAAAATGAGAACCGGCGGCCCTTCGAGCCTGTGCACGTGCTCGAGCCACCCGGCCGGTGGAATCCCAGCCGGCTTGCCGCGCGTGCCGCAGGGTTGTTCAGTCCTGACCAGATTTCCCAGGCCAGTTGGCCGGCGATGCGCGCGCAGCTTCGCCGGCTCATCGAAACGCACGGGGCGGACCTCGTCCATGCCCATTTCGGCCCGGCAGGCGTCCTGGCTGCTCCGGCTGCACAGCGGGCCGGCGTTCCGCTCGTGACTACGTTTTACGGGTACGATGCCACCGTACTCCCTCGAAATGCCGCGTGGCGAAAGGCGTATGCACAGTTGTTCGGTGGTGCCAGCCGGCTCGTCGGCATCTCGAATCACATCTGCGGACTCCTCCACCGCCTGGGTGCACCCCCTGAATGTGTCTCGATGGTTCACCTCGGCGTTCACCTGGATCAGTTTCCCTTCGCTCCACCCAAAGCTCGCTACCAGAACGGCCCGGTGCGTTGTTTACACGTAGGCCGTCTGGTCGAGAAGAAAGCGCCTGTCCACCTCGTGCGAGCTATCGGTGCGGCGGCCCCACGCGTGCCGGCCGGCCTTCAGCTAACGATGGTGGGCGAGGGCCCGCTTCGGCAGGAAGTCGAGTCTGAAATTGAACGGCTCGGGCTCTCGGAGACTGTTGACCTCCTGGGCCGAGTCCCGCATCACGAGGTCAAAGCCCAGTTTCAGCAGGCCCATCTGTACACGCAGCACTGCCTCACCGCATCCGACGGCGACCAAGAAGGCCAGGGCGTCTCGTTCGTCGAAGCATCAGCCACGGGTCTACCCGTTGTGGCGACGCGGCACAACGGTCTCGTCGATGTGATCGAGGATGGCGTGACGGGCCACTTGGTCGAGGAGGGAGACGTCGACGCTATGGCGGATCGGATCGTGGAGTTGGCGAACGCGCCGGAAACCTGGGACACGATGGGCACGGCCGGCCGACGACGCGTCGAGGAGCGGTTTGATGCCGTTGCGCAAACGGCCCACATGCTCGATCTGTACCGGAGCGTCCTTAGCTGAGTGCCGAGCGGACCCGGTAGTAGATGCCGGCCAATCCGCGTTTCCGCTGCATCCCGAGGAGTTGCGTGAGCCCGAGTTCGTGCACCAGATCTTCGGGCGCACTGGCCAACACCTCGACCGGCTTCCCATCGAACAAATCGACGAGCACCGATGTGAATCCGCGGGCCGTCGGGGCCTCGCGCGGGACATCGACGTGAAGACGCAGCGTGCCGGCGTCCGTCTCGGCCATCAGAAAGACCGGCGACTGGCATTCGTGCACCATATTCAGGCCGGCATCTCGAAGCGGCGCGTAGTCTGGGTCGAGCGGCG
>JBCDHV010000396.1:0-4334 GCA_038749615.1 Bacteroidota bacterium | reverse complement strand
GCGTCGCGCAAACCAATCAGCAGGTGAGCGAGGCAGGACGTTCAGGTCAGAACGCTGGCGGGTAGTAGCCGGCGGTAAACCTGAGGTGCACAGTGTCTCCCTTGGCTCGCGCATGGCCAGCAGCGAGTCTTCACTCCTGAGATAACCAAGCGCTGTCCGAGGCTGCTGGACCGGTCAGTATGGGGGTCTGGGAGGCAAACAGCCTCCAAAGGTTGGATGAATATAATGCCACGCCTAAGCGACGTTGCTCGTATGACGTGAAAAAACGAACAGCGCGCTCGTGGAATGTCGAAGTTGGGCCACACGCAGAGGCGAATGCGTGTGTTTAGTCTTCGGTATTTAGCGTTTAGCGCTGACGGGGCGTGTTCGTAAGAAAGAGGCGATGCGCAGTCGGGAAGGAAGAGTCACGCTTGCCCTCCTTGTCTGTGGAGAGCGAAGCATTCCGAACCGTGACATTCAAAAGCTACACCCTCCAGGCCATTAACAATCTAGCCGTGAGCCTGACGATCTCAGGCCCCATCAAAACACTAGACACCAAACACCAACGATTCAATGCCGGAAATGCCGTTTGCCGGTGAACACCATGGCCATACCGCGGTCGTTTGCGGCGTTGATGACCTGCTCGTCTCGGATGGAGCCCCCGGGTTGAATGGCCGCGACCGCGCCGGCATCGGCAGCGGCGAGCAGGCCATCGGGGAAGGGGAAGAACGCGTCTGAGGCCACCACACAGCCGGCAAAATCGAGCTCCGACTTCTCGCCTTTCCGCACGGCCGTTTCGCTCGCATCGATTCGGCTCATTTGGCCGGCTCCGATGCCGAGCGTCGCACCGCCCCGGGCATACACGATGGCGTTGCTCTTGACGTGCTTGCAGACGCGCCACGCAAAGTCCATGTCGGCCATTTCCTGGGCGCTCGGCGTCCGCTGGGTGACGACGCGGTAGTGTGCTCCCTGGTCTTCGGGGCTGAACAACCGAGGGTCTCGCTCTTGCACGAGCAGACCACCAGCCACGCTCCGGACATCCAGCGCCGCGAGATCCCCGGCGGGCATCAGCGACCGGATCAGCCGGCGGTTCTTCTTGCGCATCAGAAAATCGAGCACGCCCTCCTCATACTCCGGCGCGATGATGATCTCCGTGAAGATCGCGTCGATGGCCGCTGCTGTCTCTTGATCCAGCGGGCGGTTCACCACAACGATGCCACCGAAGGGCGACTGCCGGTCCGTCGCAAACGCTCGCGCGTACGCCTCTGCCAGGGTCTCTGCGGTACCGACGCCACATGGGTTGGTATGCTTGAGGATCGCGCACGTGGGGCCGTAGTCGCTGAACTCGTCGATCAGGTACAGCGCTGCACTCAGGTCGAGCAGGTTGTTGAACGAGAGCGCCTTGCCATGCAAGGTCTCGAAGAGCCGGCTCGGCGTGCCGTAGAACGTCGCCGGCTGATGCGGATTCTCGCCGTACCGCAACGTCTGGGCCTTGGGGGCAAACAGCGCGAATCCTGGGCCGGCGTGCTCGTCCTGCGCCGTTCTCCCAAAGTAGCGAGCGATGGCGGAATCGTAGGCGGCCGTCCGCTCGAAGGCCAGGCTGGCCAAGTGCCGGCGAGTCTGCATCGAGAGCTGGCCGCCGTTGGCTTCGAGTTCGCCGGCGATCAGGTCGTATTCGCCCGGGCTAGTCGCAACGGCGGTGTGAAAGAAGTTCTTCGCAGCTGCCCGGATCATGGTCGGGCCGCCGATGTCGATGTTTTCGATGGCGAGGGCGTCGGTAACCTCGCCGCCGCTGGTGGCTTGCTCGAACGGGTAGAGGTTGACAACGACGAGGTCGATGGGCTGAATGCCGTGCTGCTTCAGTTCGTCGAGATCGTCCGGGTCGTTGCGTTGGGCGAGCAGGCCGGCGTGAACGTTAGGATGTAGCGTCTTGACGCGCCCGCCAAGGACCTCGGGGAAGTCGGTAACCTCGGAGATCCCGGTCACGTCTAGGCCGGCGTCTTGGAGTTTGCGCGCCGTTCCGCCCGTCGAGATAATCTCGACGCCCTGTGCGGCGAGCCGCTTGGCAAAAGGCACGAGGCCCTCCTTGTCGAACACGGATACTAGCGCCCGCCGGACGGGAGCGAGATCGGACGGGGCAGGCAGGGACTTGGTCTTGATCATGACGCTCGGCTGGAGGCTTAGGGGAACGGTGCCTAAGCAAGAAAATGCCCCCGGAAGCCGGAGTCACCCAGCGCGTGACGAAGAAGCCTCAAATTCAGTCAGGTGTGGCAGGGTTTGGTGTTGCAGGGCTGATTCAGGAGCAAAGGGGCTGAGTAGCACAGGGGCTCAGAACATGAACCAGATTGCAAACACTGAATTCATTTGACCTGATTCACGCTGGCTTCAATTTCTCAGCCCCTCAGCCCCTCAGCCCCTCAGCCCCTCAGCCCCTCAGCCCCTCAGCCCCTCAGATCGATCCGCACCCGCCGGCCTTCGATGTGGACGCGGCCCTTGGCGAAGAGGGCGAGCGCATGAGGGTAGAGCCGGTGCTCGACGGCTAGCACGCGGGCCGCGAGGTCTTCCGGCGCGTCGCCCTGCATGACGGGAACGGGCTCCTGGAGGACAATGGGGCCTGTGTCGTACGCTTCGTCCACAATGTGAATCGTGACGCCCGTCCACCGCACGCCATGCTCGATCACGGCTTCGTGCACACGCCGGCCGTAAAAGCCACCCCCCCCGAACGCCGGCAGCAGCGACGGATGCACGTTGACGATCCGGTTTCGATACTGCTCGACGATGCTCGACGGGATTTTTCTCAGGTAGCCGGCAAGGGCGATGAAATCGGCTCCGTGTTCGCCGAGTACTTGGGCCAGCCGGCTGGCATACTGACCGTCCATGCCCTTGTAGCAGCGCGGGTCCAGCACCACGGTCGGCACACCATGCCGTTCTGCCCGTTTGAGTGCGCCGGCCGTTGCTTTATTCGAGATGACCACGGCGGCCTCTGCTGGCAGCGTCCCTGATTTGATGGCACGCAGAATGGCTTCGGCATTGCTTCCACCGCCGGAGGCAAACAGGGCGAGACGCATTCGAGAAGGGGATCGATGGATGAGGGCGGGCCGGACAACCTATCAAAAACCGGCGGAGGTTTCCCAGTGGGTGACGTGTTCGTTTTCGATGACGAGCCGGCCGGGGAGGCCAATCGGCATGGGCGTTTTGTCAGAAATATGCCCATAGGTGAGCCCTTTCGCGACTGGCCCGTTGACGAACGGAGCGTAGCCGGCGATGACCTCGTCGTAGGTAAACGAGGGCCGGTCTTCGCTCGGTGCCCAGCCATTGAATACGCCGAAGACGAGGCCTCCCAACCGTTCCAGCCAACCAGAGAGCCGGAGTTGGGCCAGCAGCGCATCGACTTTGTACGGCGCTTCCCCTACGTCCTCGACGAACAGAATCGCGCCTGTCAGATCCGGTAGGTAGGGCGTGCCGAGCAGGTAGGAAATCATCGCCAGATTCCCACCGAGCAAGGGGCCTTCCGCCGTGCCATCCTGTACAGCCGTCAAGCGCTCCCCATGAGGGCCATTCAGGCTGAATGGAGTGCTCTGGCCGGCTAGAAGATCCCAGAACTGGGTGTCGGATTCGATAGACGTATCTCCTAACTCAACACCTACCATGTGGCCGGACACGCTCGCCCAGCCGGCCTTTCGGTAGAGGGCGAGTTGCAACGCCGTGATGTCGCTGTACCCGACCAGGAGCTTTGGGTGCTGGCGGGCCGCCTCGTAATCGAGATCCGGCAAGAGACGGAGTGTGCCGTAGCCTCCACGGACGCAAAACAGGGCATCGAGGTCTGGATCACGGAGCCGGCGGTTCAGGGCATCGAGCCGGATGGCATCGGGCGCAGCGAGGTATCCGGCCGGCTGAATCTCACTCGGGTCGAAGTCGACCCGGTAGCCCCGGTCTCGCAAGTATGCGAGTCCTCGTTCGAGCCGGCCGGGGTACAGCGGGGGGCCGGCCGGGGCAATGACGGCGATGCGAGCGTTGGGAGACACGGGTCCGTGGGGTAGGGTGACAGGCGTTAGCTACCTGCGAGCGTCATCGACGATCGTGCGTACGTCCTTGCCAAAGAATCCATTCCAGGTGACAGGTGGCATGGCCGTGAACGTCATCAGCTCTTTTTTGGTGGGGTGCTCGATGGTGAGGGCAAAGCAATGGAGGGCAAGATTTCGACCGTCGAAGGGCCCCGAGGCACCGTACCGGAGATCGCCCAGAATCGAATGCTTGAGCTTGGCGAGTTGCACCCGAATTTGGTGGGGCCGGCCCGTTTTGAGCGTGACCTCGATGAGCGAGTTGCGTTTGCCCCACGCCCGCGAGATCCAGTC
>JBCDHV010000395.1:0-4338 GCA_038749615.1 Bacteroidota bacterium | reverse complement strand
GTCCTCCGCCTGACCCCCGGCGACCGCCAGGCCCAGGCTTACCTCGACCAACTCCGATGATCCGACTGTTCCTGCTTGGCCTCTCCGTGCTGCTTGCGGCGGGCTGTGGCGGTTCCGATTCATCCGCTCCCGCCGGCTCGGGTGACCTCGTCCGTGTCAGCATCGACAAGAAAAACGCGGATCGCCTTTTGGCCTACTACTTCGGCGGCTACGCCAGCTCGGCCGGCGCTGATCCGTTCGAAACAGGCCTCTTGCAACGTGTCGATGGCTCAGTATTTCTGGACCGAAGCGCCTTCGCTGCACTTCACCCAGGCATGGTCGCGGCGCTGGACCCCATCGCCAGCGATGGCGATCTCGGCTGGAAGGAACTCGTCGACTTCTTCCAAGCCACCTACTACGATGCGCGCAACGTGCCGACATCGCTGGCCACGCTAGAAACCGAAGCCGGCTTCACCCCAGAATCGGGCTGGTTCGAAGTCGCCGCCGATGGTGTCATGACGGTCGCCCGCCGGCACGTCTTTGTGCCCGAGCCGGCGCTTCGCGAAGCCATCGCCCAGTACAAAGCCCGCGACGAACAAGTCCTCTACCCCATTGGGACAACGGTTTTTGGCCGGCATCAACAGGGCGAAGAGATCTTGGAAACCACCGTTATGCGGAAACGAGACGACGGCTACTGGGACTACTTCACGTACGATCAAGCCGGCCAACTCGCTGCCGCCACGTCCACCGAGCCGCGTGCCCTCAAGACGCCTACCCAGTGCGCCGGCTGTCACCTCGGAAGCCGGCCCTTCGAGCCGGAACGTAGTTTCCCGGCCGAAGCCGCTGATGGCCCCCACGGTCCGCGAGCGATTTACGTCCCAGCCGCCTTGCGAAACGGCGAAATCGTCTCGTTCTTCGACGAGCACCGAAAACGCAGCGACACCCTACTCGGCCTGTACGCCACCCTCTACACCGCCGAGCTCGTCGCCCAACGCGAAGCCGGCACCCTGTCACAAGAAGACGCCGATCTACTCAACGCCCTCGGCATCTGAGCAAGACCAACGCACCACCTACCCACGAACTACACACCACGCTACATGCCCGGAACCGTCCGTCTGGTCAACGCCGTTTTTTATGCCCACCACGGCGTGATGAAAGAAGAACATCGCATCGGAGGGCGGTACGAGGTGGATGTGGCAATGGAGTTTGATTTCGCCGAAGCCGGCCAAACCGATGCGTTGGAACACACGGTCGATTACGAACAAGTCTACCGGCTCGTCGAGGACGTGGTGCGAGGCAACAAGTTCTACCTGATCGAGAAGCTCGCTTACGTGATTTCTACCGCTATCCTCAAGGCATTCGACCTCGTGGACGCCGTCGAGGTCACGATCCGCAAGCACAACCCGCCCGTCGGCGGCACGCTCGACCGAACGGAAGCCGTGTACCGGGTCGAACGGTGATCGCAACGCGCGCCTTCATCGGGCTCGGCTCGAACCTCGGCGACCGAGAAGCACTGCTGGACTCGGCATTCACGGCGTTGGAACGGGTCGGTACCGTGCGCCGGTCGAGACTACACGAATCCGAGGCCGTAACCCTAGACAGTAAGCCCCGGCCGCCGTACCTCAACGCCGTGGCTGAGGTGCAGACGACGCTCAGCCCTCTCGAACTCCTCGATGCGTGCCTCGCCATCGAGCGAGCCTACGGGCGCATTCGCGAAGCCAACACACGCTGGGAGTCTCGCACGCTAGACTTGGATGTGCTGCTCTACGGGGGCTACACAATCCAATCCAACCGCCTCAGCATCCCCCACCCGCACCTCCACCGCCGGCTCTTCGTCCTGGCCCCGCTTGCCGAGTTGGCCCCTGATTTTTGGGTGCCGCCGCCGGTTGAGGAGACAGTGCAAACGTTGTTCGCTTCGCTCACGTAGAGACGGTGATACCGGGACAGGTTGAGACCTTCGAGTGGAGAGGTGGTCAAGAGGAAGAGTTGAAGAGTCGAGAATAAGCTGAAAAGGACCAGCGCTTCGTATCATCTTACAGATGCCTTCTTGGCTGGCTAGGCTTCGCCAAGCTATCCCACCCAACAGCCCAATCAATCACCACCCAACCGTGTCTTCACCAGCGATCCCTGACGACTTGCGGTACGTCGCCATCGAAGGCGTGATTGGGGCGGGAAAAACGTCGCTGACGCGCCGGCTTTCGGAGCGCTACAATGGGTCTACGGTCTTGGAGGCGTTCGATGAGAACCCGTTTCTGGCTGACTTCTACGATGAGCCAGACCGGTGGGCCTTTCACACACAGTTGAGCTTCCTGGCGAGCCGGTTCAAGCAAAAACGCGCCCTGTTCGACCGCGATCTGTTCCGGCAGGTCGTCTTCAGCGATTACACGTTCGACAAGGACAAGATCTTTGCCCACCTCACCCTCACCGGAGACGAACGGACGCTCTACGACACGCTCTTCAACCTCGTAGAGCCCACCATCCCGGTTCCTGATCTCGTCGTGTATCTCCGTTCGAGCACGGACCGGCTGATGGCCAACATCGCCAAGCGGGGCCGTTCGTACGAGTTGGAGATGAAGCGAAGCTACATCGAGTCGCTGGGCGAGGCATACGACTACTATTTCGACCGGTACGACAAGTGCCCGCTCCTGATCGTCGACTCTACACGGATCGACTTTGTGAACAACCCGGAGCATCTCGAAGCGCTCGTCCACCAGATCATCGGGGTCCAACACGCCGGCACGCGCTACTTCGCCCCGGACGCCGCGCCCGACATGTTCGGGGAGCTGCTCTAGGAGCTAGCTAGGAGCCAGCCAGCAGCCGTTCACCCGTCATTCGTCTCGAACTCCAAGACCAGCGCACCTCGATACTGTTGGTAGAGGAGCTGAAGCAGGGCGGTAGCCGGCACGGCGATGAGCAGGCCGATCAGGCCGAAGAAGTACCCGAACGTGAACAGCGCCAGCAGCACCAGGACCGGATGCACGCCGACCTGATCGCTCATGATGCGCGGCGTCACGAGGGACTGCTCGATCAACGCATGCCCGAGGAGAATCGCGACGACCAACGCCACGTCGATGTACCACGGATCGCCGAACACCGCGGCAATCAGCACGGCGACGATCAGCGTCAGGATCGCACCGAGGTTCGGGATCACGCTGAGGACAGCAGCCAGCACGCCAATCAGGAACGGAAACGGCACGTCGAGCAGCCAGCACCAGAACGACACATTCAAGCCGGCGATCAACACCACGATGAACATGGCCCGCGTGTACTGCCCGATGATGCGCGTGACATGAATCATGTACGTCCGCCGGCCATCGACTTTGGGAAGCACGCCCACGATGCCGGCCCTGACGCGGTCGTAATCGTTCAGCATGTAGAAGAACAGCACAGGTAAAATGCTGAAGAGCGTGACGCCTTCGAGAACAGACCCGATCGACTCGAACACCTCCGGAATACCTCGCACGAGCCCTTGCAAAACGGTCGCGGCCCGGCTTGGTAAGTCTTGCGTGAGTTGCTGTTCGATGGCGTCGTAATTGATCAGCCCGACCCGCTCCAGCTCTCGGAAGAAGTCGGTCTGCGCCAAATTCTCAAGCAACGGCCCCACTTCGCGGGTCAACTCCACCAGCGTCACCAGCTGGCCGTACAAGGCCGGCAAAGCAATGACAATGCTCCCGACGAGCAGCCCAAACGTCAGAAGCGTCAACCCCAGCGAACTTGCCCATCGTGGGATCCGGGCTCGTTCATTGAGCCACCCCACGACGGGATTCAGCAGAAACGCCCCCAACAACGTGATGACGAACGGGACGAGGATGATCCCCAGTTCATAGATGATCCAGATGAGAAGCACCGATCCGCCGGCCAGAAACAGTCCGCGTACGGCCGGCACTGTCCGGACCGGAAACAGCAGGAGGCCACCTGCCAGTGCGAGTAAAAACGGGTGCAAGAACCCTACCTGATACAACACGATCAACAAGCCAACGAGCAGGACCACCCCACCTCCAATCAAGACCAACTCGGCCCGTTGCCGAAATTCCTGGGGCTGTTTCTCAGCCATGTTGAGTGACAGGTTTGCACGTTGATTGGGATGCCCAGACGCAAAGAATACGTCATTTCGCTCCGGCATTTCACCATCGTGCGCAATTCCCCACTTCACGCCCACTTGGAAGTGCAGACGCGCATTTGGATGCCTTGCTCGCTATTTTTGCCGTCCCCCCTCTTAGGACCGATCCGAAAAGCCCTCGCGGGCTGCGAACGGCTGCGCGAACGCTGCGCTTCGTTGCTCTGCATCGCCGTAGCTGGCGCTACGCCTGCTTCGAGCGCCTCGCTCAACGTCGGCTCGCACGTTCTCGCCTTCCGCGC
>JBCDHV010000394.1:0-4345 GCA_038749615.1 Bacteroidota bacterium | reverse complement strand
GCACTTCCTGGAATGCCTGCATCGTCTCCTCAAGCACCGTCCGCACGACGCCGGCTTCCTGCACGTCCTGTTCGAGGTATCCGATCGTCGTCTCCGACGCCATTGCGAGCGTCCCCGCATCATAGGTCTGCTGCCCCGCGATCACCCGTAGCAGCGTCGTCTTCCCCGCCCCATTCGGCCCCACGAGCCCGACCCGCTGCCCCGGCTTGATGTGCCAGCACAGCCCATCAAAGAGCTGCCGGCCCCCAAAGGCCAAATCGAGATCGTTCACATGAAGCATGGGAAGGGCGCGTCCGGTTAATGCAGCACTTGAAAACGTGCACCCACCGCCGGCCGTTCCACCCCGGTGTGAAAGGTAGACGAGTTGTGCCGGCTACAGCTGACTGCGCAGGTATTCCAGATTCTGCCGAACGATGCGTGTGTTCGGATGCTCGGCTCCCAGCCTGCGCTCAA
Source organism: Bacteroidota bacterium (assembly GCA_038749615.1). GTDB lineage: Bacteria > Bacteroidota > Rhodothermia > Rhodothermales > DATKEJ01 > JBCDHV01. Next base: position 3,892 of record JBCDHV010000394.1, on the reverse strand, counting down.
GTATCGCCAAGGCTCGTTCGTAGAGCGGCTCCGCTTCCGTGTACTTGCCCTGCGACTCGTACAGGCCGGCGAGGTTGTTGAGCGAGGTCGCCGTACTGGGATGATCCGAGCCCAGCACGCGCTCATAGATCGCCAAGGCTCGTGCGTAGAGCGGCTCCGCTTCCGTGTACTTGCCCTGCTGCCGGTACAGGCCGGCGAGGTTGTTGAGCGAGGTCGCCGTACTGGGATGATCCGAGCCCAGCACGCGCTCGCGGATCTTCAAGGCTCGTGCGTAGAGCGGCTCCGCTTCCGAGAAACGGGCTCGCTCCTCAAGGAAGTATCCTGCCTGATTCAGCAGTCTGGCCGTCTTATCGTTCTCTGGCGCTTTCCTAGCTATCTGCTGAACATGAGGAGTCAAGCGCCGGCATATCGGCCATGATTCGATTTCTACGTAGGGAAACGCCGCGTTGAGCGCTGATGCAGCCCGCGCAATGCGCTGTTCTGTCTCGCCGGGAGTTTGCTCGTCGCGCACGACCTCCTGGATCATGCGGTGAATCGTGTAGCTGCGGTCGCCGGTGTCTATCGCGAGGAGGGAGAAGCGGGTGAGAGGGGCGAGGAGTGTGCTTGGGCCTTTCCACTCGTCGGACAGGATCCCGGGGATAGCCTCGTTGATGTGCGTGCCGCCTCGCTCCAGCACCTCGAACGGGATCGGCTCCGGGCCGAAGTGGGCGCTCACGTTGAGGAGGTCGAGCGCAACGGGCTCATCGGCGAGTCGCTCGATGTTCAGCTTCCACGTCGTGTACACCGTGTCTGGATAACTGCCGGTCTTGGGCCTCGTTTCGGCCAGCACCTTCCGTTTGCGGAAGTCCTCGATGTAGGTATCGAACCGCATCCCTGACTTCTGAGCCAGAAACGCACCGGCCTGTTCGAGCGCGAGCGGCAGGCCGCCCAGCTCATCGGCCAGCCGGAGGGCGTCGTTCCACTCGTCGTGGTCTTCAGCCTCTTCGTTCGCCACGCCGCGTGCCCGTTCGAGGAGGAAGCGGGCCCCCACGTCGTCCGGCAGCACGTCGACGTCCACCGTGCTGTCCTCAAAGGTGCCACCCTCCGAGAGATCCGAGGCCCTGGACGTGACGAGGACGTGACCGTTCTGGTACGTCTTGGCATACGAAGCGAGGTGCGCCGGCGTGTCCGCGTTGTCGAAGACCATCAGCCAGTTGTCGTTCTTCTGGAGCCAGACTCGGAAGGCTGCTACCGCTTTGGCTTGGGTCAGCTTGGCTGCCGGCAAATCGAGGAGCTCCGCGCACGCTGCGAGGCCGGCTTCGATCAATTCGGGCGTGTCGGCGGAGACCCAGAAGACGGCCACGTACTCATCGCGGTAGCGGATCGCGTAGTGCACCGCCGTCTGCGTCTTCCCGATGCCGCCCATCCCGCTGACGGCCAGGAGGCCGGCCTGCCCGGTGTTGAGCAAGCGCGTCCGGACGTCCTGAATGAGCGCGTCCCGGCCGGCGAGGTACGGATTCCGCTCATACGGCACGTTCCACGGCTTGCTGCTTGGCGCAACAGGCTCGGTAGGGCGCTGGATCGCATCCAGAATTTCTTGCTTTGCACCTTGCACCTCGTCCGTCACATGCGTTCGCGTCTGCGATGCCTCTTCGGACACAAGCCGGCGAAACCCCTCGTGTTGCTCGACGAGCCAGTCGCGCAGCTCGTCGTGTTGGGCTGTCAGCAGGCCGGCAGACGCCTCCAGGACCTCCTCAGCGGCCTGCTTGGCTGCGTTACGCAGATCTACTTCTTTCGTCTCGGATGCCTGCTTCGTGCCGGCGAGGATTTCGCCAAGCATGAGCAGCACGAGGCCGGCGTGTGTGGGGCCATTCCGTTCGGCATCTTTCGCGAGCGCCCGTTTGACGTTTGGCACGAACGTCTCGTGGAGCCGGCCGGCCAGGTATGCGAGGGTGGATTCCTGGAGCAAGAGATCTTGGTCCTCACGCCGGTATCGGGCTCGTTTGGCCAGATCGCGGAGCAATTGCTGCCATTCTGCCTGCGATAATCCGCGGTTGGCCTCTCCCTTGTTCTCCGCAAACCACGCGGCGACCTCGCGTTCACTCACAGCGTCTGCCGGCGTGCCGATCCAGAGATCAGGGAAACAAGTGGCCAACCGCTCGACACGCGCCTTCTCCTCCCTATCGGTCACGTTCCTAGCCGAGAGCTTGAGCTGATCCCGCAGTACCGTCCCAATCAGAACGGCGAGGTCACTGCTGCGAAATACCCTCTGCGCATCGCGGGCATGGAGACTCGCGATCCATGTTCCGTCAGGCAGACGCTTCGCCGCACTCTCTGTCACATTGGCCGCAACAGCCGCCAGTCGAGCGACCGTGAACGCCCCACCGCCTCCGAGCAAATCGGCCGCGATAGGAATCGCGAATGAGACGCCGGTAGACCATGTGAGCCGGCGGTGTTCGGCGGAGAAGGGGTTCATCATCGGGCGGGGTTAGACCGGGAAGATACAACGCGCCGCAGGGGGGTGGTGTTCGCTTTGCTCACGTGGCAAGTGAACGGGTGGCGGGTGGCAGGTGGTTGTCTTTTGTCGCGGGGTAAGCAATCGAAAGCCACATGCCACTTGCCACCTGCTACTCGCCACGTGAGCGAAGCAAACCTACCCGAGCGCGAGCCGGCCGTCGAGAATCGGGGTGCTGAGGCTGGTGGCGGTGAGGGCCGCCTTGACGTGGGCCGGCATGTCATCCGGGCCTTCGGCGGTGTGCGTGAGGAGCGGTGCGCGTTCCGGGACGAGCCGGTTGAGCCAAGCTTCCAGGTCGCGCTTGGCGGAGGGGTCCGCGTTTTCCTGGATGATCAGACTGGCTGAGGTGTGCCGGACGAAGACCGTGCAGAGGCCCTCCGCCACGCCGGCGTCCTGAACGACGGCTTCGACGGCCCGGGTGAACTCGTGTAGGCCGGCGCCGGGGGTCTGGAGGGTGAGAATGCGAGTCATCGGGTTCGATGTAGGTGACATGCCATGTTGGGGACATCGTCGCAAGCTTGAACGATACTCGCGAGACAACAGGCGTAAGTCTTTAATTCAACTGACACGGTGTAGGGGACATGGCATCTCGGGGACATGGCATGTCCCCTACACCGAGACGGCGTCCGCCAGCGCCCGCACGCGGCCGGCATCGACTTGCCCGCCTGCCCGAACGCTTGAGTACGCGTGTACGGAAACGCCAGCTAGCCCGGCCACCAACGCCGGCGCGTTCTCAGCCGACACGCCGCCGCCAATGACGATCTCCAGCCGGCCGGCAGCCCGCGCTACCGTCGCGCGGATCCGTTCCAGGCCAGACACAGCGCTGCCGGCGTGCCCCCAAGGAACGCCACTCGTCAGAATGCGCCGGACGCCCATCGCTGCGAGGAGATCGACGCCTGACACGTGATCATCCAGCGCATCGAATGCCCGGTGAAACGTCACCAGGACGCCTAGCCGACCGGCCTCGGAGACTACACGCTGCACCGCCGGCTCATCCACTCGCCCGTCCCGGACGGCCCCAAAGACAAACCCGCCGGCTCCGGCATCGTGCAACGCCGGCATCGCGCGCGCCATCTGCGCCACGTCTTCGGCGTCGTATGCAAATCCATCGGCGTGGTCGCGGAGCATCACCAACAGCCCGTCCCGTCGGCCCCAGCCGGCACGGGCCTGCCTCACCTGCGCTACGCTCGGCGTGAGTCCATCGAGATCCATCCGAGCACACAGTTCCACCCGGCTCGCCCCGCCGGCACGCGCAGCCCGAGCGTCTGCTTCAGCCGTCTCCGCAGCAATGCACACCTCTACCGGTCTGTTGGTTAAGCGGGGGTTCGCTCTGCTCACGGTTTTCGCTTCGCTCTTGTGGCAAGTGTGGCCATGTTGCAAGGTGGCAGATGGAGCAGG